>JBOGMR010000363.1:0-5048 GCA_050746825.1 Bryobacteraceae bacterium
CGCCGTACCAGCGCGGCAGGTGATACGTGAAGCGAGGGACGTACACAACGTCGCCTTCGTTCGCGATGATCACACCCTGTCCCTCAATCGGATAGCGGATCTTGCCCGACATGATGAGCCAGTATTCGGCGCACTCGGGATGATAATGGCCTTTGTCGTTGGCATTGATGGGGCCCAGGTTCTTCTCGTAACCGTAGATGAAGTTAGCGGCGCCCCGATCGTCTTCGACAACGCGAATCGTTCCCTTGAGCGTACCCTCGTCGAGCTTCTTGGCGAGCTCGGCGAAGGTGGTGTGTGCCTTGTTCTCGCGGCCGTAGACGCCGGGCTTGCGCGGCAGACGAACCCGCACCCAATCGAAACCGGGCATGCGAGGCGGCTCAACGTCGGCCGGGTAGAGTGTCTTCGCTCCGGCGATGTTGGTCTCAAAGCGCAGCGCGGGGCCGCCGCCCACCGTCTCGAACGAGTAAAGCGTCTGCATCGGGACCTGGACGATCGACCCCTTCGACGCGACAAACGGCTCCTGCCCTTCAATCTCGAACCGGATCTGGCCTTCCACGACAACCCACCAGGTGCGCGTATCGGGACGCAGTTGCCGCGGCTCACGGGCTCCGCGTTTCGACTGAATGTATTCGCTGCGCAGGTGCTCGTCGTCGACGATCAGCTCGCGCCAGTCCGCATCGTGGGCATGCCTGGCCTTGAGATCGGCGAGCTTGGTGTGAGGACGGTGAGGCGGAGTGTAGGCAGCCGGATGAGCTTTGGGGGCTATCAGGTCTTGAGGGCAAGCCAGCGCGGCAAGCAGGAAAAGTGCAAAGAAACGTTTCATAGCATGCCCATGAAAACACAAACGCCGGGCGGCTTCAAGAGCGCCCGGCGTCGAAGAACTCGAATTGATGAGCGGTTACGCTCTCTTTCTGCGGATGAGCCCGAGACCGAGGAGGCCCGCGCCGAGCATGAGGGAAGTAAGCGGCTCAGGAACCTGGAAACTCTGCGTGAACGTTGTGAGGGTGCCGTTAGGATCGGAGTTGATGTCCTTCCAGACCCAGACGACCGACTGGCCCGTCACGCCAGTGACCGGAATCGTCTGCCCTGCAAAGGCGACGCCACCGAACAACTGAGGCGGGACGATGCAGATACCATTGTTGATGTTTACGCCGGAACTGTTGCAGACGTTCTCCTGAACGTGCGAACCACCGCCCGTTCCGGTAGCGCTCAGACCGACAGCATTGACGCCGATGCCACCGTTGATCGTGGTCACACGCATTACGAAGTGAAGATCCTGGGAGACATTGGGATTGCCCAGTTGAGCGTTGAAGATCAATGTGTAAAGGCTGATGGCAGAGTTAACCGCTACGCCGGTTAGCAATACCGGTCCACCGCCCTGTAAGGCGGCATCCTGGACTGCAAAACTATCGAACAAGTAGGGACCAAGTTCGCACCCTCCGCCCGCGTTGAGAGTCGTCACGTCCGACCCTAAGACGCTGGAGCAGAGCGGTGCACCAACGGCTGAGAACGCCATCGTGACAACCGCAACAGCTACTAGAAGAAGCCTCTTCATAGCCTTGTTTCCTCCGAAACCGAGACATAGCGCCAAGTGGCGCACAACTTGCGACCCTCTGAGCATACAGCATCGGAAATCAGATTACAATAGGGACCTGGAGAAATTTCAACGGCTAACGCCAAGTAAGTCATTCCCCTCCAGAGGGTTGTACTAACCCATTCTTAGTACCTTTAGAACTCCCCACAAACACGAATGCCGGTAGCGTGAGCCACCGGCATCGTAACAGAAGGAAACGCAGAAATCAGGTTCAGATCTTCCGCGCGCGTCTAGCGATGATACCCAGAGCCAGCAGGCCGGACCCGAGCAGCACGATTGACAGCGGCTCCGGTATGGCGAAGTCAAAGCTGGCGCCAGTGACGGTGTTGCCCTGCGGTGTGATGGTTTGCCGCCACACTGCGACTGAGGACTGGCCTGCGAAATACTGCGTCAGAGTCGCAGTACCACCGACATTAGTGACATCCTGGAGAAGGATTCCTCCGCACGCGCCGGTCGCGAAGTTGATCGTACCCGCGGCGCACACCACCTGCCGGATCGAGCTTCCGGGAGTTCCGCCATTCGCCGACGAAGCTCCTGTGATGCCGGCCGCGCCGCTCACCGTATTCAGGTTGAACGCCAGCGTAGATGTCTGGTCGTTCTGAGAACTGCCTTGGTTGGGGTTGAGATTGAACGTCACGATCGGATTGTTGGTATCGATCGTGATCACGACTTGGGGTCCGATCGTGCCCGCACCCGAGGTTCCGAAGACAAAACCGCTGAAGAGGAGTCCCAGAGACTCGCAGCCGCCCGTACCGTTGTAGTTCAGAATGTTCGCAGTCGGCGTACACGCCGGGGCGGCGCTGAGGGTTGCAACCCCCACAATCAGAAACGCTGCCAAAACCTTCATGTTCCCTCCGTTTCTACGCGCCACTGGACACCACTCGCGCATAGAGAGCTACAGAAGAAAGCGTACCTCAACTTGGGGCGGTTTACAAGCGCTTTTTTTCGTCCAGGCTACCGTCGGTACTCTCGGTACCCCCTAGAATCGACTCGCCTGTCAGCCTGCCGCGCCAATTGTGATAATCTTGATAGACAAAGGGACATTTGGTATCCTGGAGAGAGTTTTGACATCCAACAACCGGTGGAATCCCGCGGCGGATCCCGGTAAAACGCTTCGATTCGCCCAACTGCCTCCCTCGTAGGGGACTTTGCCGAGCATGGCCAGCCTGACACACCTTCGAGCCCTCGAAGCCGAGAGCATACACATTCTGCGCGAGGTTGCGGCCGAATTTGCGAACCCGGTCATGTTGTACTCGATCGGAAAAGACTCCTCCGTGATGGTCCGGCTGGCGCAGAAGGCATTCCACCCGGGCCGGATTCCCTTCCCTCTACTGCACGTCGATACGACCTACAAGTTTCGGGAGATGATCGAGTTCCGGGACCGCTTCACGCGCCAGATCGGCGCGAAGCTGATCGTCCACATCAACCGCCAGGCCATCGAGGACGGGGCTAATCCATTCAGGCTGGGAACCCAGAAGTGCTGCGGCCTGCTGAAGACACGCGCGCTCCTCGATGCGCTCGCCGAGGGCGGTTTCGACGCGGCATTCGGCGGGGCGCGGCGCGACGAGGAGAAATCGCGCGCCAAGGAACGGGTCTACTCGTTCCGTGATTCCTTCGGCCAGTGGGACCCAAAGAACCAGCGGCCCGAGCTTTGGAATCTCTATAACGGCCGGGTCGACAAAGGCGAGAGCATCCGCGTATTTCCGCTGTCGAACTGGACGGAACTGGACGTCTGGCAGTACATTCATCTGGAGAACATCCCGATCGTCCCGATGTATTTTGCCAAGGAACGCGAGATGGTGGTGCGGGGCTCGACGCTGATCCCGGTTGAAGTCGACATTCCGCTGCTACCCGGCGAGAAACCGCAGATGGTCATATGCCGGATGCGGTCGCTCGGATGTAGCCCGTGTACCGGCGCGATCCGCTCGGAAGCGGACACGGTGCCCAAGATCATCGAAGAGATGATGCTGTTCCGGCGCTCGGAGCGCGAGAACCGCGTGATCGACCACGACCAGGAAGGCTCGATGGAAATCAAGAAGCGGGAGGGCTACTTTTGACGGCCGAAGTGAGCGCGCCCTCCGCGATTGAAGCCTTCCTGCGGAGCAACGAAGAGAAGGAGCTGTTGCGGCTGTCGACGGCGGGGAGCGTCGATGACGGCAAGAGCACGCTCATCGGCCGCCTGCTCTATGACTCGAAAGGAGTCTATGAAGACCAGCTCGCCTCGGTGCGCAAGGCGTCGGTCAACCAGTCGGCCGGTCCCCTCGATTTCGCGCTGCTGACCGACGGGCTAAGGGCGGAGCGGGAGCAAGGCATCACGATCGACGTCGCGTACCGCTACTTCTCGACACCGCGCCGCAAGTTCATCATCGCCGACACGCCGGGCCATGAGCAGTACACGCGCAACATGGCGACGGGCGCGTCGACCGCGAATCTGGCGATCATTCTGATCGACGCACGCAGCGGCGTGTTGCGGCAGTCGCGGCGCCACGCTTACATTGCCGCTCTGCTCGGGATCCCGCACATCGTGGTGGCTGTGAACAAGATGGACCTGGTGGAGTTTCGGCGCGAAGTCTTCGAGTCGATCCGCGAGGAGTTTCGCGCGTTCGCCGAGCAGTTGCGCGTGCGCGATCTGTACTTCATCCCGTTGAGCGCGCTGCTCGGCGATAACGTCGTTACGCGCAGCCCGAACATGCCGTGGTTCGAAGGACGCGCGTTGCTCGACCATCTGGAAACGGCGCCCATCACCTACGACCGCAACCTGACGGATCTCCGATTCCCGGTGCAGTACGTGATCCGCCCGAACCTCGATTTCCGCGGATACGCCGGACAGGTCGCGTCGGGCGTGGTGAAGCCCGGCGACGTGGTGATGGCGCTGCCGTCGGGGCGCACGTCGCGCGTGCGTTCGGTCACGACCTACGACGGCGATCTGGCCAGGGCGTTTCCGCCGATGTCGGTGACCATTTGCCTCGAAGACGAGCTCGATATCAGCCGCGGCGAAATGCTGGTTGATCCGCTCAGCTCGCCGCACGTGGCGCGGCGCTTTGAAGCCATGCTGGTGTGGATGAACGACAAGGCGCTCGAGCCGGGGCAGCCGTATCTGCTGAAGCACACCTCGCACCAGGTGAAAGCGAACATCACGGCGGTGCGGCACAAGGTGAACGTCGAGACGCTGGAACGCGTGGAGGCCGGGCGGCTGGAGCTGAACGAGATCGGCTCGGTGGCGATCGAGACGCACCGGCCGCTGTTCTTTGACGCCTACGATCGTAACCGCGCCACAGGCGGGTTCGTGCTGATCCATCCGATCACCAACGAGACCGTCGCCGCCGGAATGATCTCGGGGCCGGCGGCGCAGAGGCAATCGCGCGGCATGGACCTGCTCGAAGGGCTGGAGTTCGAATCGAGCCGTGTGGCTCCGGCCGAGCGGCATTCGCGCGCGGGTCACCGGCCGGCCACG
>JBOGMR010000364.1:0-6809 GCA_050746825.1 Bryobacteraceae bacterium
TGTTGCTTTGGTGGTTTCTCGCCCAGCCGTCGCGCTGGGTTGCGCTCCTGTTTTGCTCCGCGCTGCTGTTGCCTCCGCTGCCGATCGCGCTGGGCGATTCCGGGCCCCACCCTGCGCTTGTGGCGGCTGCGCTCGGGATTTTTGCTGGACTGTTGCAATTCGGTGCGTGGCGTCTGCGAGTGGATCTGGTGACCGGATTGCTCGTCACTTTCTTCATGATTCTGCTCGCGAGCGTGGCGGCGGCCGTTGTGTATTCCGGCCCGATGATCGCGGCGGCTAGTCTGGCGCGCGTCTTGCTGTTTGGCATCTCGATCTATGTTTATCTCTGGACGGTATCGCAAACCGGCCCGCTACCGGGTCCTCGCATGCTGTTCTGGATTGCGCTCGCGGCGGCGGCGTTCGCGTGCGCCGACTTTTTTTTCCAGTTGCCCGCGCCGTCCGGTTACGGAGCTCAGTTCGTGTGGCTGCAGAGCGGCGTCTACCGGCGAGCGCAAGGGCTGTTTTATGAAGCCAGCACGCTGGGTAATTTTTGCGCGTTTTTTCTGGTGATGACGGCTGTGGGATTGCTGCATCCGAAGGAAGCGACTGGAGTGCCGCGTTGGGTGCTTGCGGCCGGCGGCGCGGTGTTCGGAGCCACCCTGATCTTTTCGTATTCGCGCGCATCCGTGGTCAACGTGGTTATCGCTCTGGGGTGCCTGGTGATCGTGAATCGGCGGCGCTTTCGAATTAAGCGCACCGCACTCCCTGTGACCGCTGCATTGGCGTGCGCCACGGCTGCCAGCTACGCAATTTTTCCCGCCTTCGCGCGGCTTTATTGGGAGCGGCTCCTCGGTTCGTTCGTGAATCTGTTTGAGTCAACGGAAGGAATCTTGTCCGGACGCGTGCAAGCCTGGACCCAGATTGCCGGTGCGCTGGCCGAGCATCCGTGGCACTTGTTGTTCGGCGTCGGGTACAAGACGCTGCCGTACTCCGACGTGCTCGGCGCGCCTGTGGTCGCGGACAATATGTACCTGGCGCTTCTGGCCGAAACCGGCATCGCGGGTCTGGTCGCGGTCCTTGTGTTGCACGCTGCGATTCTCCAGGCCTCCTGGCGTGCACGAGCGTCGTTCTACGGAATGTGGATTTTGTGCTTCTGGGCCGGACAGACGGTCCAGATGCTCTCGGGTGACCTGCTCACGTATTGGCGCGTGCTGCCGCTGTACTTCTACGTGCTTGCGCGGGCGGTGCGATGAAGGTCCTGTTCCTCGACCAATACGGCGATCCGGGCGGCGCGCAACATTGTCTCCTCGATCTCCTTCCGGCCATGCGGGAGCGCGGCTGGCAAACGTATGTGGCTGCGCCGGATGACGGGCCGCTGCTGAAGCTTGCGTGCGGGGCGGGCGCCATCGTCGACACGTTGCGTTGCGGGCCGTATCGCAGCGGCGGCAAAACGGCATCCGACATGGCTCGATTCGCGTTAGAACTGCCGCGACTGGCTGGCGAGATTTCCGGGCTCATCAAGCGCTACGAGCCGGAAATATTGTACGTGAACGGCCCTCGCCTGCTGCCGGCAGTCTCAATCGGCGCACCGCGGCGGTTGCCGGTCGTGTTTCACTGTCACAGCCTCCTGCGGGGTGGGCCGATCGTATGGCTCGCCGGCAGTTCTCTGCGGCTGTTGGGCGCCACGTTGATCGCCAATTGCGACTTCGTTACGGGACCGCTCGCAGGTTACGTCAGAGACGGCTACATAGTTTACAACGGCGTTGACGGCCCGGCCAAACTGGTACCGAAATCGAAACCCTCGAAGCACGCGGGCATGGTGGGGCGCATCGCACCGGAAAAAGGCCAGGCGCAGTTTGTGGACGCCGCCCGGATCGCGTCGCCGGACCTTCCGGGCTGGCGCTTCGTGATTTGCGGCGCGCCGCTGTTTCAGAACGCGGACGCACAGCGCTATGACGCTGCGCTGCGAGAGCGCGCGGAAGGATTGCCGGTCGAGTTCCTGGGTTGGAGTTGCGATCCACCGGCCGTGCTGGCCGGACTGGATCTTCTGGTTGTCCCCTCGCTCGCCGTCGAAGCAACAACGCGCGTGATCGTCGAAGCGTTCGCGATGGGGACACCGGTGCTTGCCACGCGCTGCGGCGGCATTCCGGAAATTGTGGAAGATGGGAGCACAGGATTTCTGGTCGACTCCCCCGACCCCGCGGCGCTCGCGTGCCGAATGTGTGAGCTGCTGCACGGCCCTCCCGAGCGGCTGCAAGAAGTCAGCCGGCGCGCCCGCCGAGCGTGGGAGCAGCGGTTTACGCTGCGGCATTATCAGAACCGGATTCTGGAGATTCTCTCGACGCTGGTGTGAACTGCCGCAGGAGCAGCCAGAGCAGCAACCCGGCCAGGGCCGCGAGGGCTGAGGCCGTCCATAACACCGGTGCATAGCCGAAGCGGTCGATGGCTGAGCCTGCGGCCGCAGCCACGGCTGCTTGCGCCGCATAGACCACCATGAAGTGCATCGACGAGGCGCCGCTGCGCTGCTCGGGCGTGACGCGGTTCATGAGCAGAGTGAACACGGCAGGTTCGTTCATATATTGGAAGGCCATATATCCGGCGTAGACTGCTCCGGCGAGGGCTCCGGGCGGCCCGCAAGCGAGCAAAGCGAGTGAGGCCGCCGCCGCAATCTGCATCCCTGCGATGCCGCCGATAAGGCCGCATCGGCGCAGCACGGCAGGCGCGAGCAGGATCGCGACGACCTGTGCGGCCTGGCTTGCGGAATAGAAGTGGCCGATTTGCTCCGCGCCGAATCCGAGAGAGGCGAAGAAGGTATTGAAAAACGGATTGAACGCACCGGCGGCGGCACTCCATAGTGCGAGCGTCGTGAGGTAGCGCCCGACGAACGCCGACCGCGGGTAGATTTGCGATTCGACCGGCGGCGCACCTTGCACGGCGAGGCCGAGCAGCGGGAGGGCCGCAGCCGCGGTGATCGCACACCCGGCGAGCACGACCTGTTGTGTCGACAGGACGCGAGTCATCCAGCCGCCGGTAAGACCCGCGATCACGCCGACACCGATCCCGATCGACAGGAACAGGCTGTAGGCGGCGGTGAGGCGCGAGGCGGCAGCGACCGCCGCGATTGTGGGTGGCACGGACACCTGCCACACGACCAGCATCGCGCCGCTTAACGCCGCGGTGGCGATCAGCCCGGTTCTGTCCGTAAGAATGCTGCGTAGCGCCAATAGCGCCGCCGTGATGACGAACACAGAGGGCAAGGTCCGGACCAGCCCGGCACGCCGCAGCAACCAGCCGGCGGGGAGTGCGCCCGCGATGCTGCCGGCGGTGGTGGCGCTCGCGACAAAGCCGACGAACCCGACGCCAAATCCCAGCGCGGTAAGGTGCAGGTTGTAGTAGATGAAGAAGAGAAAAACTCCGAGGTTGAATAGTTGGGCGGCGAGCAGGAAGCGCCAGAAGTCACCGCCCATGCGGTGCGATCGCAGCCACCAGCGGGTTCCTTGCGCGATTGTGGGTGCAAATGCAACGGTGTGGTGAACCGCGCGCGCAGCCACGAAACTCCAGTAGCGGACAGCCCGCCGCACTCGCAGCCGGGGCGTGAGCTGAGCTTGCGGAACGTAGACCGCATCGACGGGTCCGGGCAGACGGGCGGGCAGCAAGCGCCGGCGGAGTACGCTGAGTTTGCGCCGAGTCGAGTCGATCAGCGAGAGGTGGAGCCACAGATCGTTCTTGTTGGGGCGAATGAGCGCTTCCACCGGCGAGCGGCCGAATTCGCGCAACCAGGCCTGCACGGAAACGGGCAGGCGTGCGACTTCGTCCGCCGCCGCGCCGGAAATGCCGGACGCGAACCACTCCGTTACCATGCGGAATGCGATTGCTTGCGCCTGCCGAAGTCCGGGCGGGTGGAGGTGATGCCAGGTCCGCCAGAATTCGTTGTCGTCGCGACGATGATGCAGGAAGTACGCAAGCTCGTAGGCGTGATACAAACGCAGATTGGAGCGCAGCACGTGACGCAGCAAGTGCAGCGACGCGTACGCGAGTTGATCCGCGGGATGCAGACGATGGCCGATACGGCGCGCCCAGAAGCCGTCGAGACCGGGAAGAGCGAACCCCTCGGTAGTTTCGTCCCAAAAGCGAAAATGCAGATCCACCGAGATCGGGATTGCCGGATCAAAATAGTCCCCGCTCCACTCGTAGCCGGTTTTGCGGACCATCACGGGGAGGTGGTCTGTGGGGAACGGTTCGAACTCGCGGAGCGGTTCGTACCCGAGCGAGAGCAGGGCAACGCGCGCCGCCGCAAGCGATGGAGTTTCGCAGAATACGTCCAGATCGTACTGGACGCGGAGTCGCGGGTCGGCGACGTAATGTGGTGATTGGGTGAAGCCCTTCAGGAGGACGTGATCGACGGCGCGCGCGCGGAACTCCGCTGCCACTTCGCTGTAGGCCGCTCGAACATTTCCGAGCCGTTTTGTATTGGAATCCAGGTTCGTGGCGACGCGCTGCCTTGCCCAGCCGGGCAGCAGATCCGGAATCGTGTGCGCAAGGACGAGAGAGAGCTGCGACCGGTCACAGAAATCGAGCACCAGGCGCCACTCCGCGTCCGTTGCGCGCGCGAGCCGCTGGTTATCAGGGCCGGTGAATCGCAGCGCTTGCAGTAACGCGTCCAGCAGATCGCTTTTCAATCGGGTCCGCCGTGGAGCAGATCTCTGAGCGCGGCCTCGGCGCCGACGAGGTCGCTGTAGCGGAGCATGAATGCGCCAGCTTGGATAAGATTCCGGACGGCGGCATGTTGCGCGTTTGTCACGTCCGGCGAAGCGAGGTGAAGGTCGTCGTCGATTTTGCGGAAGGCTTCGGGCGGCGTGACCTTATCAATCCGGCAAGGTCCCGCGGGTTGCCGGTCAAGGAAGACGACGTGCGCAGCCTGGCAGAAGGCCGCTGTCCGAATCGATGGAATCGCCGACGTCGAAAGCTCAATTGAAGGTCTGCCGTCGACACGGATTGCGGTATCGATCGCCGCCAGCTCGCCGAACAAGACCCTGGCCGAATCGCGAAATCGGATTTGCGTGTATCGGCCGAGCACAGTGCGGCCATGGCTCCCGCGCACCAGGTACGCGGCGTCGTCGCCGATATACGTCCAGCCGCGGAGAGCGCAATGGAATGCCAGGCAACTCTTGCCTGCGCCGGAATCGCCGGCGAGCAGCAGGCCCCGGCCATCGAGCGCGACGCAGGATGCATGTACAGGCGCGAGGCTCGTATCGCACAAGATGCTGTAGACGAGTGGTTCGAGATAGTAGAAGCGCGTGTGCCCAGATGCGGCGGCGGTGTCGGCGCTGAGCCAACAATTGGCACGGCCGTGCTCAAGATCGCATACGGCGTAGTTTTTTCGGCCTGACACGACGGACATGAGCCGGCCTTGCGCGCGGAAGACCGGTTCGAACAGCGCTTCGGTCCCGGCGGTCTCCTGCGAGACGATGACGCGCAGCTCGATAGGTGGAGCGTCGAAGAAGGGGCCGAAGCCTGCCCAGCTTGCGGCTGCAGCGTCTTGAATGGATGGAAGATTTGTGCGGATTGTGGTTGGGAATCCCAACGGATAGTGGGTTCGGACGTACGGCAATTCAATGGCTTGGTGAAGTGGATCTCGCATGCGCAAGCGCCGGGACGAGTCCC
Organism: Bryobacteraceae bacterium; assembly: GCA_050746825.1. Taxonomy (GTDB): domain Bacteria; phylum Acidobacteriota; class Terriglobia; order Bryobacterales; family Bryobacteraceae; genus JBOGMR01. The sequence goes on from JBOGMR010000364.1 coordinate 5,644, forward strand.
GGCGTGGCAGGCATGATCGCCTGCGTCACGGACCATCTTAGCGCGCTTGTTACACTGGCTTTGTGGGCACCATTTGTTCGCGGCGCGAGATTGTGGAGCTTCGGCGCGCCTGGAGACGCGATGGACGGAAGGTGGTTTTCACGAACGGCTGCTATGATCTGCTGCATCCCGGGCACACCCGCCTTCTCGAAGAGGCGCGCGGTTTGGGTGACGCGCTCATTCTGGCGCTGAACTCGGACGCCAGCGTCGCGAGGATGAAAGGCCCGTCGCGGCCGCTCATTCCCGAGCGGGACCGCGCCGAAGTCGCGGCGGCCCTGGCGGCAGTCGACGCCGTCACTTTCTTCGATGAAGACACGCCACGCGAGCTGATCGCGGAGCTGTTGCCCGACGTGCTGGTGAAGGGCGCGGACTGGTCCCACTTCATCGCCGGCCGCGAGGAGGTGGAGGCCGCGGGCGGTCGTGTGCTTGCGCTGCCGCTCGAACCGGGTTACTCCACCACCGGAATCGTAGAGGAAATACTGAGCCGCGCCCGCTGACTCAACGTGATCCATCCGGGCATTCGCGATCTTTTTTCCGGCCTGTCGCGCCATCCGGCGTTTCAGGAATCGGTCCAGCGCCTGCGGAACGGAGCAACGGCGCCGCTGTCCGGGCTCACACTCACGGCCAAGGCGGCGTACAGCGTGCTGCTCTGGCAGGCGACCGAGCGCCCGCTGGTGGTGATCGCCGATGGCAACAAGGAAGCCGAAGAGCTCGCGGAAGCGCTCGGAACATTTTTCGACCTTCTTGTTGCGGGCCGCGATCTGCCGCGCCCTCAGCTTCTGCCGGCGCTCGACGTGCTGCCGTTCCAAGGACTTGACCCCCACGCGGACATCAGCGAGCAGCGTGCGGCGGCGCTGCTCCGGATCTCGACGGGCCGGGCGTCCATCACCGTGACGCCCGTCGCTTCGGCGCTGTTGCGCGTGGCGCGTCCCGACTTTTACCGTCAGCTCGCACTCACCCTTCGCCTCGGGGACGAGATTCCACTGGACACGCTGATTTCGCATCTCGAAAGCGTCGGCTACCAGCGGCGCGAGCCGGTAGAAATGGTCGGGGAGTTTTCGGTGCGCGGCGGAATCGTCGACGTCTTTTCGCCCGAGTCCCCGCAACCGGTCCGGATCGAGCTGTTC
>JBOGMR010000365.1:0-5503 GCA_050746825.1 Bryobacteraceae bacterium
GAGCTGCAGGAAAAGGAGTTCGCGCGGCGCGGAGGAACCCTCGAGATGGTGCAACTTTGGGTGAATCTTCCGAAGGTGCACAAGATGTCGAAGCCGGGCTATCAGACGCTGCTCAATCGGAAAATCCCGGTGGTGGATCTGGGCGCGGGCAGCGTCGCACGAGTGATCGCGGGTGAGCTGAGCGGCGTCAAAGGCTCCGCCAGCACATTCACGCCAGTCCAGTTGTTGGACGTGCGTCTGAAGAAGGGGACTCGCACGGAATTGCCACTGCCCGCGGGCCAGAACGCCGCGCTGTTCCTCCTGAAGGGAGATGTGCTGGTGAATTCGACCGAGGCGCTCGCCGGTGAATCGAAACTGGCGCTGCTCGATCCGAAAGGCGAGTCGGTGACGCTCGAGGCGCGCGCGGATTCGACACTGCTGGTGTTGGGCGGTGAACCGATTCGAGAGCCGGTCGCCAGCCATGGCCCGTTCGTGATGAATACGCGGGAGGAGCTGATGCAGGCTGTGGAGGACTATCGGGCGGGACGAATGGGACACCTGGCGTGATGAGCGGCGGCCCGCGGCCCTTCGAGCCACGGAGTTGTACCCTGCTGTTCTTTTCGCGTTGCCGCTTTAGAACCAGCGCGTCATGATCACCTTCTGCTCGGTGTAAAACCCGATCGCGTCCTTGCCGTGCGCGTGCAGGTCGCCAAAGAAGGACTGTTTCCACCCGGAGAACGGAAAAAACGCCATGGGCGCGGCCACGCCGATGTTGACGCCTACCATTCCCACCTCGATTCGCGACGCGTACTCGCGCGCGGCCTTGCCGTCCCGGGTGAAGATCGACGTGGTGTTGCCAAAGCGCGAGCTGTTCACCAGCCCGATCGCGTCGTCGAGCGAGTTGACGCGGACCACGGAGAGAACAGGCCCGAAAATCTCCTCGCGCGCGATCGTCATCGACGGGTCCACGCGGTCGAAGATCGTCGGCCCGACGAAGAAGCCGTCCTTGCTCGCGGCCGAGCGCCCGTCACAAACGATTTCCGCGCCTTCGGCGACGCCCTTGTCGATGTACCCGACGACGCGCTTGCGATGATCGTCCGTCACCAGCGGGCCCATTTCAGTCGCCGGATCGAGACCATCGCCGAGGCGCATCTCGCGTGTCCTTCGCGTCAGCAGATTCAGCAGCGGCTCGGCCACGCTGCCAACCGCGACGAGCACGCTGCCGGCGAGGCACCGCTCACCCGCCGCGCCGAACGCCGAGCTCATGATCGCCTCGACGCTCTTGTCGAGATCCGCGTCCGGCATGACAACCAGGTGATTCTTTGCGCCGCCCAGCGCCTGCACGCGCTTTCCTTCGGCTGCGGCGGTCTGATACACGTACTTCGCCACCGGACTTGACCCGACAAACGAAATCGCGCGCACCAGCGGATGACGAATCAACGCGTCGACCGAAACTTTGTCGCCGTGAATCAGGTTGAACACGCCTTCGGGGATGCCTGCATCATGGAGCAGCTCGGCGGTCCGCGTCGGCGTGAGCGGCACTTTCTCCGACGGCTTCAGGATGAAGCTGTTACCGCACGCGATCGCGAACGGGAACATCCACATCGGCACCATCGCCGGAAAGTTGAACGGCGTGATTCCCGCGCACACGCCGATCGGCTGGCGAATGGTTTTGCAGTCGATGCCCTTGGAGACGTTCTCGAGCGAGTCGCCCATCATCAGGCTCGGCATCCCGCACGCCACCTCGACCATCTGGATCGCGCGCCTGACCGAGCCGCGCGCGTCGTCGAGCGTCTTTCCGTTTTCGGTCGACAAAATGCGCGCTATCTCCAGGTGATGCTTCTCGAGCAGATCCTTGTAGCGATAGAGCACCTGGACGCGGTCGGCCACCGGGACTTCGCGCCACTTCAAAAACGCTGCATGCGCGGCACGCGCGGTGCGATCGACGTCCTCCTCGGTCGCGTATGGAACTTGAGCAATCACGGCGCCGGTGGCCGGATTGGTGATCGGGTGCAGCGATCGCGCCGGCATCTCGTCCCAGCGTCCATTCAAATAAAATCTCAAGATGCGCGCGCCGGCCGGAGCCGCGCTGCGAGTCTCTGCAGGGCTTTCAATCATTGATCTTCCCGGTCTCCTTATCCCGGAGCGAGCGGATGAAATTCTTCGCCTTCCGTCGAGTGATCATCTTTGTACCACTATGGTATATTGTCGCCATGCCGGCCGGGTACCTGCAAATCTTCATCTTTCTAGCCATCGCGATCGCCTTTCCTGTGGTCACGATCATCGCAGCGCGCCTGGTCCGGCCGTCGGCGCCGTTTCTCACCAAGCTCGAAGCCTACGAGTGCGGCATCAAGGCCGCATCGGATTCACGCGGGCGCTACACGGTGCGGTTCTACATCATCGCGATTCTGTTCGTGATCTTCGACGTGGAAACCATCTTCCTGTTCCCTTTCGCGGTGCGCTACAAGATGCTGGGCTGGTTTGGCGTGGCGGAAGTGCTGGTGTTCCTCGCGATTCTGATCGTCGGGTACGTCTGGGCCTACAAGAAGGGCGCGCTCGAATGGGTGTGAGGCTGGCCGCCCCGGTTTTTCTCTTCATCGCCTTCTCTCTCCAAGCGCAGGACGATGCCGGCTACCGGCGGATGCGCCAGTCGCAACAGCAAATCACAGAGTACCTGCAAAGAGAAGCCCGGCGGATTACGGATCGTGCCGCGGCGGAGCTGGCGTCGCCGGCGTCCTGGGAGGCGGCGCGCGCAAGGCGCGTCGAAGAGATGCGCGACATGCTCGGCCTGCTGCCCTGGCCCGAGCGCACGCCGCTGCGAACGCGCATCACGGGCGCGCTCGACAAGGGCTCCTACACAATCGAAAAAATCGCGTTCGAGAGCCTGCCCAGGATTTACGTGACCGGCAATCTCTATCTGCCGAAGCAGCGCTCCGCCCCGCTGCCCGCGATCGTGTACGTGTGCGGCCACGCGATTTCCCCTTACGGCGACAAGACCAAGTATCAGCGTCACGGCATTTCGCTCGCGAAGAACGGCTACATCGCATTCATTCTCGATTCGATCCAGATCGCCGAGACCTTCGGGCTTCATCACGGTGTGCAAAGCCAGGAGATGTTCGACTGGTACACGCGCGGCTATACGCCGGCGGGCGTCGAAGTGTGGAACGCGATGCGCGCGATCGATTACCTCGAGTCGAGACCGGAAGTCGACAAGAACAAAATCGGCATGACGGGACGCTCCGGTGGCGCGGCCATGAGCTGGTTCTCGGCCGCCGTCGACCCGCGCGTCAAAGTAGTCGCGCCGGTCATGGGCATCAGCACCTACGCGGCGAATTTGCAGCACAATACGCAGCGGCTCCACTGCGACTGCATGTTCACCATCAACACGCACCTGCACGACATGCTGCACCAAGGGGCGCTGATTGCGCCGCGGCCGCTGCTGATGGCGCATGGCAAGCAGGACGCGTTGTTCCCCGTACCAGGTTACGAGGAGTTCGAGAAGCGGATCGGCGCGCTGTACACCGCCTATGGACGCGGCGCGGAATTCACGAATGTCGTGGTTGAGACTGGCCATCTGGATTCCGAGTTCCTGCGCGCGCAGGCGATCCAATGGTTCGACCGGCACCTGAAAGCAATTCCGCCCCGGAAGCTCGATCTCGACTACTCGGACGCCGCGGAAGAATCGCTGGCCGTCTTCAGCGGTAGCCCGCCCGGCGACGCGCAGAACTACAGAGTGCACGAGACGTTTACCACCGCTCCACCCCCTTCGCGTCATGCGTCGGCCGCCTCCTGGACCGCGCGCCGCGATCAAGTGATGGCGTCGCTGCGCACCAAGGTCTTCGGCGCGTTTCCAGCCGCCAAGCCTGACCTCTCGCAGACCCGCGCGAGTGCGGATTTCGAGTTCGAGACAGAACCCGGCATCACCGTGCGCGCGCTGCTGCGCCGTCCGCAACTCGTATCGGGCGCGAAGGCGCCGGCGTTACTCTACGTCGCATCCGATGGCGAAGACCCTCGCGCGATCAACGAATCCACCGGCGCCGCGGCCGCGATCCGGCTGGTGATGTACCCGCGCGGCACAGGCGTGGTCCCGTGGGAGAAATCGTTCTGGAAGGACACACTTCGCAACGCGATGCACACCGGCCGCTCGATCGACTCGATGCGCGTGTGGGACGTGATGTGCGCCCTCGATCTGCTGGCGTCACAGCCCGGCGTCGACGCCGCACAGATTACCGTCGCCGGACGCGGCATCGCGGGCGCGCTCGGCTTGTACGCCGCGATTTTGGATTCGCGAGTCTCGCAGGTGCTGTTGATCGACCCACCAACCTCTCACGCGCAGGGTCCGATCTTCCTGAACGTGATGCGCTACACCGACCTCCCTGAAGCCGCCGCTCTGCTCGCTCCGCGGCGACTCACGTTTTACGGCTACATGCCGCCCGCGTTCGAGTACACGCGCCACGTCTACGCATTGCACGGAAAGCCGGAGCACCTGTTCCTTGGGATGAGCATCCCCGGCGCGGTCGAAGGACGCTTTCACCACAACTACTCCTCCGGCCGCTAGGCTTTATCGGGCGGCCAATTTGGCGCCGTCGCGCTGTTAACCCGGCGCTCGCGGAACTCCACACCGCGTGCCGTTGTCTAAACTCACATGCACCGCCTCGCATGCTGGCGATGGTTCCTGCCGTTCGCGCAACTCTGCCTGATGCTGGTATGTCTGAAGTGGATAGAAAACCAAAAATTCCCTCCCGCGATCCACACCGATCCGGCGATACTGCCGCAAGCCGAAGGCGCGCAGCAAGCAGCCGGTTGGGAGGTTCGTTCCTGCTGGGGCTGCGACTCCGTCGGCCCCGGGTTGGCTCTGCTGTTCCTCATCACGGTCGGCGCTTCACATCGGGCCGGTGCACAGTTGGACTGCCGCTTGACCGCCGGCGGCCACGCGACACTCCTACCCCGCATCCTACCGGCTGTCCTGGCCGGCGTGTCGTGCACCGTCGCGCTCGCCTACACATGCACTGCCACAGCCTTCGCGCTTCTATTGATCGCCATCGCTGCGGTCTTCTTCTCGGTCGTCTTCCAGCTCGCCCGGCAGATTGCCCGCGCGTGTGGTGCATCCCCTCGTTTACGATCCCGCATCCTGGCGATCGCAGCCGTGATCTCAATCGCCACATCGACCTCTATCGTCCTGATGGCTCCGCACCGCGACGTTGCAATTCTCGTGGCCGCCTCCTGCCTTCTGGTCTTCGGAGTCTTCTGTTGGTGCAGGCCATCACTTTCACCGGCTGGCTCTCATTGACCTGACTCTTCGCGAGGCAGGTGCGCGACATAAGAGTGGTCGCACGGCGGATCGGTCCGAGGCGCGACCTGTAACTGAGCCGCGAGCGTGAGCGAGCGGTTGGCGCGCCTCACAACACGTCCCCCAAGAAAACCGCCCGAGGCTTGCCTTGCTCCTCGACCACATAGCGGATCGCCTCACGAACATCCTGATCCTTCCACAGCCATCGCGTGCTTCCGTGACGTGCCCATCGCC
>JBOGMR010000366.1:0-5413 GCA_050746825.1 Bryobacteraceae bacterium
GGTGCGCTCTACATCGGTTTGGGACTTCAATACCCAATATGCCGTAAAGGAGCGGCGAGTGGCAAGAGGAAACTCGATTTAGATCGCAGTGCGGGTGTACAATGCCTTGCGGTCAAGGAGGAAGCGAGATGAAGAAGGTCCTCATCGCCGGTCTCGCCGGCGGGGTCGTGATGTTCCTGTGGGGCTTCGTTTCCCACGAAGCGCTCCCGCTGGGAGAGATGCCGATCCGCACGATCACAAACGAAGATGTCGTGATCGGCGCGCTCAAGACGCATCTGAACAGACCGGGATTCTATTTGATTCCCGGAGAAGGGATGATGAGCCCCGAGGCCAAGGACCCGCAAAGTCCCATTCGAAGGGCGTACGAGGAAAAGTATCGGCGTGGTCCGACCGCAGTGATGTTCTACCATCCGGACGGCAAGGACCCGTCCCTGCCGACTCTGCTGATGACCGAGTTCACAACGAATCTGGTCTCGTGCCTGTTGGCGGCCTGGTTCGTTTCCTGCGCGGCGGCTAGCCTGAGAAGCTACGTTTCGCGGGTCCTGTTCATCACGCTGCTTGGGTTGTTCGCATTCATCGTGGTGAACGTGCCCTACTGGAACTGGTACCGGTTCACGGATGACTTCACGCTGGTCGAGATGGTCATCCGCGTGGGGGGCTTCGCGCTGGTGGGAGCGGTGCAGGCGGCGATCGTGAAACCGCCGGCTGCGTAAGCCGTGTGGCGCGGGCTTCTCGATGTGCCGCATCGAGCCTCGCCTATGGGCGAGGATCTCCCGCGCGTCACGCATAAGCGCCGGTCTCAGTGATACATTACTCGCATGCTCGTTCACCTCGCGGTGATCGCTCTGCTCGCGCAAGAGTGGCCGTCGTATGGAGGAGATCCCGGCGGTTCGAAGCATTCCTCTCTGAACCAGATCAACCGCTCGAACGTGGCGAATCTGCGGGTTGCCTGGACCTTCAACACGGGCGACGTGAGCGACGGCCGCACGCTGCCCGTGCGTAGCGCGTTTGAAACCACGCCTCTCGTCGTCGACGGCGTGATGTATCTGACGACTCCGTTCTGCCGGCTCATCGCGCTCGACGCAGAAACCGGCAAACAGCTCTGGGCCTTCGATCCGAAGATCAACCGGGAGCAGCCCTACAATCTCTTCATCAACCGCGGCGCGGCGTACTGGACGGACGGAGCCGCGCGCCGGCTGTTTCTCGGCACGCTGGACGGGCGGCTGTTCGCGATCGACGCAGCCAACGGCGAGCCGGTCCCAGGCTTTGGCCGGGGCGGCTTTATCGACCTTCGCCAGGGCGTCGCCGATCGCTTCCCCACCAAGCGCTACGGCATCACGTCGCCTTGCGCGGTGTTCAAGAACCTGGTGATTTGCGGCTCGCTCACTCCGGACGGTGAACCGCGGGGTCCGGCGGGCGACGTACGCGCGTTCGAAGCGCGCACAGGGAAGCTCGTCTGGACCTTCCACACCGTGCCCCGAAAGGGCGAGTACGGCAACGACACGTGGGAAGGCGACTCGTGGAAGGATCGCGCCGCGGTGAACGCCTGGTCTATCCTGAGCGTCGACGCCGGGCGCGGCATGGTATTTCTACCGCTCACCTCGCCCGCGACGGACCTCTATGGAGGGGACCGAAAAGGCTCGGGGCTTTTCGGCGATTCGCTGGTTGCGCTCGACGCGGCGACCGGTAAGCGGCGATGGCATTTCCAGACACTCCACCACAACATCTGGGACTACGATCTGCCGGCGCAGCCTAGCCTGGTCGAGGTGCGCCGCGAAGGGCGCATCGTACCAGCCGTCGTGCAAATCACCAAAACAGGCTTCGCCTTCCTGTTCGACCGCACAACCGGCAAACCGTTGTTCGATATCGAGGAGCGCCCCGTGCCGGCGAGCGAAGCGCCTGGGGAGCACGCCTGGCCGACGCAGCCGATTCCGGTCAAGCCGCCGCCCTTCATCCGGCAGAGCATGAAACCCGAAGAGCTCACCAACGTCACGCCGGAGTCGCGGGCGTTTTGCGCGAAGCTCATCGAAGGCGCGGTTTTCGGTAGTCTCTACACGCCGATTGGCCTCAAGCCCACCGTGCTTTTCCCCGGCACGAACGGCGGCCCGAACTGGGGCGGGGCTTCGTTCGATCCCGAGACGCGTACGCTGTACGTCAACTCAATGGACGTTGGCATGATGTATCGCATGATCAAGCGGCCGGAGGGATCGGAGATTCCCTACCGCGCGCAGGGCTCGGGCACGACGCCGAGTTCGCGCCTCTGGGACCCGAAGCTGAATCCTTGCCAGCAGCCACCGTGGGGACATCTGACGGCCATCGATCTCGATCGCGGCGAATTCCGCTGGCGCATCACGCTTGGCGTTGTGGATGAACTGGTGGCGAAAGGAATTCCGCCCACCGGTACCTCGAACCTCGGTGGTTCGATCGTAACCGCCGGCGGATTGGTTTTCATCGGCGCCACCAACGACCGCCGTTTTCGCGCGTTCGACAAGGACACCGGAAAACTGCTATGGGAGATGAAGCTGCCGGCCAGCGCGCATGCCACTCCCATGACGTGGCGGAGCAGGAAGACCGGTAAACAGTACGTCGCCATTGCCGCTGGAGGAGGCAACAAATACAACGACGATTTCTCGGATGCCTTGGTGGCCTTCTCGCTGCCTTAGTCTGGGCCTGGGCGGCGCCGCCTTCGTTCAGCCACAAGAAGCACGCACCGCTGAAGATGGCGTGTGTGGCGTGTCACGCGACCGCTACTTCCGCCGAGCGAGCCGGGTTCCCGGCCGTAGCCCGGTGCGTCACTTGCCATCGCGAGATGGCGAAGAGTCTGAAGCCCTTCTCCGCCCGGCTATACAAGGTGGCGGACTTCGTTTTCTTCAGCCACGCCCGTCATCACGCGGCGGCGATCGTATGCGTCGCCTGCCACGGCCAGGTCAATCAGCGCGACGTGTTACGGCGGGAGAGACCCGCGTCGATGAAGGCGTGCATCGATTGTCACAAGGAGCACAGCGCGACGATCGCATGCACGGCGTGCCACGAGTTGAGCCAGTGATGCCGGGCGTCACGCGAGCGTGTTGATCGACGGCTCGCGGCTCGATTCGTACGCCGCGATCGCAGGCTCCTGCTTCACGATGTAGCCGAGCTCGTCAACGCCCTCAATCAGGCAATGGCGGGAGAAGCCGTCGATGGGAAACGGAACGGCGCGGCCGCCGGGTAGGGTCAGCGTTTCGGAGACGATGTCGATCGATACCTTGGCGTCGGGGTCGCCTTCGGCCAGCGCGAACAACTCGGCGTGCACGCCGGGAGGCACCACAACCGGAATCAGCGAGTTCTTGAGCGAGTTCCCTTTGAAGATGTCGGCGAATGACGTGCTGATCACGGCGCGGAAGCCGAACTGGATGAGCGCCCAGGGTGCGTGCTCACGCGAGCTGCCACAGCCGAAGTTGTCGCCGGCGAGCAGCACTTCGGCCCCCCGCGCACGCGGCTGATTCAGAATGAACTCGGGCTTGGGCTGGCCGTTTTCGTCGTAGCGCCAGTCGCAGAAGAGCTGCTTGTCGAGGCCTTCCTTCGACGTGGTCTTAAGGAACCGGGCGGGAATGATCTGGTCGGTGTCGACGTTCGTGTTGGGCAGCGGCGCCAGCCGGCTGTGGATCGGTGTGAAAGGCTTCATCGCATTGTCCTAGAGTAAGGTGCGGACGTCGGTGACCACTCCGGTGACGGCGGTGGCCGCGGCAGTGAGCGGGCTCGCGAGGAAGGTACGACCACCCTTCCCCTGCCGTCCTTCGAAGTTGCGGTTGCTGGTTGAGACGCTGTATTGACCGGGCATGAGTTGATCGCCATTCATGGCGATACACATGGAGCAGCCAGGCTCGCGGTAATCGCAACCCGCGTCCCTGAAAATTTGCGGCAGACCTTCGGCTTCCGCTTGCTGCTTGACGCCCTGCGAGCCGGGCACGACCATGACGCGAAGCTTCGGGCTCACCTTGCGGCCCTTCAGGATCGACGCGGCGCTGCGCAGATCGGAGATGCGCGAGTTGGTGCAGCTTCCGATGAAGACGACATCGACGGGATGGCCGAGCAGAGGCTTGCCGCCTTCGAGGCCCATGTAGCGAAGCGCTTGGGCTAGCGAGTCGCGCTGCATCGTGTCGCCCAGAGAAGACGGGTCGGGAACCGAGCCGGTGATCGGAATGCCCATGCCAGGATTGGTGCCGAAGGTGATCATGGGCTCCAGCGCGTCTGCGTCGAGCATGACCTCGCGATCGTATGCGGCGCCCGCGTCTGTGGGGAGTTTCTTCCAGCGATCGAGTGCGCGCTCCCAGGCGTCGCCTTTTGGCGCATAGGGACGGCCGTTCATGTACTGATAAGTGGTGTCATCGGGCGCGGCCAGCCCCGCGCGGGCGCCCGCTTCGATCGACATGTTGCAGACCGTCATGCGCTGGTCCATCGTGAGCGCCCGGATCGCGGATCCGGTATATTCGATCACGCAGCCCGTGCCGCCGCCAACGCCGATCTTGGCGATCAAGGCGAGAATGATGTCCTTGGCGCTGACGCCGGGCCTCAGCGTGCCATCGACGCGCACCTGAAACGTTTGCGACTTGCGTTGCAGCAGGCACTGCGTCGCGAGCACGTGCTCGACTTCACTGGTGCCGATGCCGAAAGCCAGCGCGCCGAACGCGCCGTGAGTGGCAGTGTGGCTGTCGCCGCACACGACGGTCATGCCGGGCTGCGTCAATCCGAGCTCCGGACCGATGACGTGGACGATGCCTTGCCGCTTTCCATGAATGCCTTCGCAGGGGATGCCGAAGTCCTTGCAGTTTTGCTCGAGCTGGTCGATTTGGCGTTTGGCGATGGGATCGACAATCGGCAGCGAGCGGTCGGAGGTGGGGATGCCGTGGTCGGTGGTGGCGAAAGTGAGATCCGGGCGCCGCACCTTGAGGCCGCGCTCGCGAAGGCCTTGGAAGGCTTGCGGGGAGGTCACTTCGTGGACCAGGTGGAGATCGATGTAGATGAGGCTGGGAGCCCCGGGTTGTTCGTGGACGATGTGGGAGTCCCAGAGTTTTTCAACGATGGTCTTTGGCATATTGCTGATTCCTATCGTAAACGCTGGGCAGGCCAAACGGCCTGCCCCACCACTTCAGTTCCAAGCATACGCGGTGGGGCAGGCGGTTTCGCCTGCCCAGAACTACAATGCGGCGCAGACGGCTCGGCCGGCTTCTTCCGTCGTTGCCGGCGTTCCCGAGGGCTTCAAGTCTGCGGTGACCCGTCCGCTGGCCAGCACTTTTTCCATCGCCGCATTTACCGCCGCCGCTTCTTCCTTCAACCCGAAACTGTATTCGAGCAGCGCAGCGGCGGATCCGATCGCGCCGAGCGGATTCGCTTTGTTTTGGCCGGCGATGTCGGGTGCGGAACCGTGCACCGG
>JBOGMR010000367.1:0-5481 GCA_050746825.1 Bryobacteraceae bacterium
CACGTAGACCGGAGCGACAGGTTCCTCAAACGTGCCGGGGAGCGAGATTCCGATGTTCGAGTGCTTGGACTCGCCAGGCCCATTCACCACGCACCCCATCACCGCGACTTTCATCTCTTCAATGCCCGTGTGCCTCTGCTTCCATACGGGCATCTGCTCGCGCAAATAGGTCTGAATCTGGTCCGCCATGTCCTGGAAGAACGTGCTCGTGGTGCGCCCGCAGCCGGGGCAGGCCGTCACCTGCGGCGTAAAACTGCGGATGCCCATCGACTGCAGGATCTGCTGGCACACCAGGACTTCTTCGGTGCGGTCGCCGTTTGGCAGCGGCGTGAGCGAGGCTCGAATCGTATCGCCGATACCTTCCTGCAACAGCACCGCGAGCGCGGACGAGGTAGCCACAATGCCTTTCGCACCGAGACCGGCTTCCGTCAGCCCCAGATGCAGGGCGTAATCGCCGCGCGCGGCCATCGTCCGATAGACGGCGATGAGATCCTGCACCCCGCTCACTTTCGCGCTGAGGATGATGCGGTCGTGCGGCAGGCCGTACCGTTCGGCGGCTTCGGCGGACCGGATCGCGCTCTCGACGATCGCCTCCTGCGTCACTTCGGTTGCATCCTTCGGGTTCGGCCGCCGCGCGTTCTCGTCCATCAACTGTGTGAGCAGCGCCTGGTCAAGCGACCCCCAGTTCACGCCGATGCGCACCGGCCGGTCGAACTCGATTGCCACTTCGATCATCGTGCGGAAATTGTCGTCGTGCTTCTTGCCGATGTTGACGTTACCCGGGTTGATCCTGTATTTGGCCAGCGCACGCGCGCAGTCCGGATACTTGCGCAGAAGGATGTGCCCGTTGTAGTGGAAGTCGCCGATGATGGGAACGTGTACGCCGAAGCTGCGCAGGCAATCCACAATTTTCGGCACCGCGGCGGCGGCCTTCTCGGTATTGACGGTAACGCGCACCAGCTCCGAGCCGGCGCGGGCAAGCTCCTGCGCCTGATTGACAGTGGAAGCGACGTCCGCCTTGTCGGTGTTCGTCATCGATTGGACGACGATGGGATGGTTGCCGCCCACCTTCACACCACCGACGTCGACCACCGCCGAGAGGCGGCGCTGGCTCACGGCCATGCTGTTTGTCTCCTCGTGAAACTCCCATTCTACCGCTGTACACTGGGTGGTTACCGCTCCGTTCCGGTTGCGGCTCAGAGCGCTCATACGGAGCCCTGCGCGCCGGCGAGCGGTCCTTTGGAGGTCACATGAAACGTGCACGCGTGTGGATGGCGGGTGGCTTCGTCGCCATGCTGGGCCTGGCGTTCTTCGCGATCCGATCCGAGGCCAAACTCGAAGAGCTGACGCCAGTCGTTCCGGGCGTCTGGTTCCGTGAAGGCGACCTCGGACGTTACGGGCACTGTAACAACATCATCATCGAAATGAAGGATTACCTCATCGTCGTCGACGCCAATTTCCCGAGTGGCGCCCGCGCTACCATTGCGGACGCGAAAAAAGTGTCGCCGAAGCCCATCAAGTACGTTTTCGACACCCACCATCATGGGGATCACGCTTACGGCAACGCAGTGTGGTCTGAAGCCGGCGCGACCACGCTTGCCTACAAGGGCGTCGCCGAAGAGATGAAACGCTACGAGCCGGCGCGCTGGCAGGACACCGCGAAAACGCGCAAGGACGTCGCGGAGTTGAAGCGCGACACCGCCGAGCCCCCCAAGCAGACGTTCGACAAAAGCCCCTTTGTGCTGGACGACGGCAATCGGAAAGTGGAGTTCCGCTTCTTCGGATGGGCCCATACCCGCGGTGACGGCTTTGTCTACCTGCCCAAAGAGCAGATTCTCTGCACCGGCGATGCGGTAGTGAACGGGGCCTTCAACTACACCGCGGACGGCAATATCAGGAACTGGCCGAAGGTGATTCAACAGGCGCAGAAGCTCAAGTTCAAGCAGGTGCTTCCCGGTCATGGTCTGCCGGGCGGCCCGGAGGTGTTGGCCGGACAGGCGCGATTTCTCACCGAGCTTCACCGCGTCGTGAGCGAGGCGGTGAAAAAGGGCCAGAAGCTGGAAGATCTGGTGGAGATGGCGGACGGCAGGCCGAGCAAAGCGAAAATCACGCTTCCGGACACTGTCAAAAATTGGGTTGGCGGCGGGCTGGCCGCGCAGGTAAAGGACACGTTCGAAGAGATCACGCAGAAAAAACCGCACGGGGAAATTTCCGGCGGCAAGTAGGCAGGCCTGGTCTGTCAGCTACGGGCGCTTCCATGCGATGAGCGTCTTGAGCGCCAGGCCGGCCATCAGAATCCAGACGGCGGTGCGGATCTTACCGTCAAGCGTGATTCCAGCCAGAACGGACAGTGCGGCGTAGGTTGCGAGCGCGACGACCGCCGGAATTTTCATCTGTTCTTAATTTTCGCACGCACAACTCTGCAGCCTCATTTGCCTTTAACCACACAGGAGGAAGGGCAAATGAAACGTTTGATTCTGGGCACCCTGGTGACGACATGGATGGCGGCGACATGGCTGGCCGGAGGAGCAACGGGAGAGACAATCGCCGGGCGCCAGCGTACCCAGCAGGGACGCATTGCGCAGGGCTTCCGCGCAGGGCAACTCACACCGCTGGAGGCTGCGCGCCTGGAGCGAAGCGAAGCCGCGCTCGCGCGAGAAGTGCGCCGTGACCGGATCGACGGCGGCGGGCTTACGCTGCGCGAGCGCATCAGGATCGACGCGCAGCAAGACCGGCTGAGCAACCAGATCTTGCGGCAAAAGCACGATTTCCAGCGCCGGTGACGGGATGGCGTGGCCGAGGCGCGGCCATTGAGGGGGCAGTTGGGAGCCCAACGGGCCGCCCTGCGACCTTTCTTATTTCCTAACTTGACAGCAGCTCGCGCGTCATATGTATGAATCACACATATGGAGCTGCTACTGCAAGACAGGGAGCGCCAGAAGGGAAGCGCGGCGCTGCTGATCCTGGCGCAACTCGAGGCACGCCCCCGGCACGGTTACGAGATCGCTACGGAAATCGAGCGGCGGTCGGATGGGCGCGTCCAGTTTCACGCCGCCTCGCTCTATCCCGTCCTCTACCGCCTGGAAGGCAAGGGCTGGATTCAGGGCAAGTGGGTCGAACAGTCCGGCCGGCGCCGGCGCCGTTATTACCAGCTCACGACTGCCGGACGGAAGGTTCTCGCCGAACAGCGCCGCGGCTGGAAGCAGTTCATGTCCGCGCTCGCGCGGGCTGCGGGGCTGCAGAATGCCTGACTTTCGCGCCTACATTCGCCAGAATCTGCCGCCGCTCGACGTGGGCGGCGCTCGGGAAGCCGAGATCATCGATGAGCTGGCGCAGCAACTCGAAGACTGCTATTCCCTTGCACTCTCTCGCGGCGCGTCCGAGGATGACGCTTGCGAAGCCGCTCGCCGGCAGATTCCTTCGTGGCCGCGTCTTGCGAGGGATCTACGGGGCGGCCGGCGTCACCTCCTGGCAGACGGAGGCCACGATCTTCGCTTCGGAATACGTCTTCTTCTGAAGCATCGCGGGTTCACCGCGACCGCCGTTGCCACGCTGGCTCTCGCGATCGGGCTGAACACCGCTCTGTTCAGCATCCTGCACGCCGTGCTGTTCGAATCGTTGCCGTTCCCCGATCCGCACCGCATCGTGACTCTGTGGGAAAACAACTCGAAGGACGGTGTGGAGCGCGACGACGTCTCACCCGCCAACTTCCTCGACTGGCGCGAGCGCAACGCCGTCTTCGAGCAGGTAGCGACGAGCAACCCATACAGTTTTGACCATACGGGCGAGGGCGATCCGGAGAAGTTCTATGCGGCGCTGGTCTCGAGTGGCTTCTTCACGGTCCTCAAAGTGAATCCCGTCCATGGGCGTGTGTTCCAGGATGAAGACTACGAGCGCGGGCGTGGCCGTGTTGTCGTGCTGACTCACGGACTTTGGCAACGTCGCTTCGGCGGCGATCCGTCCGTCGTAGGCCGAAGCCTGACGCTCAGCGGCGCTTCCTACACAGTGGTGGGCGTGCTGCCGAAGGACTTCATCGTGCGCCTCGACCGGCCGGAGCGCGAGCTGTTCGCGCCTCAGCTCGAGAACCCGGCCTGGCGGCAGCAGCGCCGCGCGACGTATTTGAAGGTGATTGCGCGCTTGAAGCCAGGCGTGTCGCTCGCCGAATCGCAGGCCGCCATGACCTCCATTGCGCAGCGGCTCGCGGCGGAATATCCGCGCGAGAATTCCGGCATCGGTGTGTCGGTGGTCCAGCTTCGCGAGCACCTCTCGGGACGCCTGCGTCCCGTGCTGCTGATCCTAATGGCCGCGGCTGGCCTGGTGTTATTGATCGCGTGCGCCAATGTTGCCAATGTGCTGCTGGTGCGCGGCATCGAGCGGCGCCGCGAGTGGACGGTGCGGATCATGCTCGGCGCAACGGCGGGCAGGCTGGTCCGGCAGCTCCTGATCGAAAGCGCGATCCTGGCCGTTTGCGGATGCGCGGCCGGAATACTGCTCGCGAACTGGAGCGTCGCGTTCACCTTGACTCTCGCGCCGCAGGAACTTCTGCGCGAGGTCCGGTTGCACCCGACCGTCCTGGCGTTTAGCGCCGGCGTCACCATAGCCACCGCGTTCATTGTCGGGCTGGTTCCCGCGCTCTGGCTGGTCCGGTCCGGTCTCGATAATCGACTCGGGCAGGCGGGCAGCCGGTCGAGCGGCGGCGTCGCGGCTGTGCGGGCGCGCGGCATCCTGGTCGTGACCGAAGTGGCGCTCGCCGTGGTGTTGCTCGTGAGCGCGGGGTTGCTGCTGCGTAGTTTCGACCACATCAATCGCGTGCAGCCCGGGTACAGCACGGAGCGGATCCTCGTGCTACAGCAGTATGCGTGGCGGCTGTACGATACGCCGGAGAAACGGCTGGCGTATGGACGGCAGGTACTTGACGGGATTCTTCAGGTGTCCGGAGTCCGCGACGCCGCGATCTCGCTCAGTGTGCCGCTCGTCCGGGACAACGCGGGCACTTCGTATCCGGTGGTCACTGAGAGCCGGACCGCGGCGGCGGGTTCTGAATCGACGGCGTATTACAACGTCGTCTCGCAGGGCTACTTCACGACGATGGGCATTCCTCTCGTTCGAGGCCGCGGCTTCAGCGACGCAGACGGCGAAGGCGGCGAGCGTGTGGCCATCGTGAACGAAGCGATGGCACGCCGATTCTGGCCGGACGGCGATCCTGTCGATCGCCCGATGGCAGTTCATTTCCGCCAGTCTCCCGTGAAGTTCCGCGTGATTGGGGTCGTCGCCAGTATCCGGCAGCGCAGCTTTCTGGATCAGCCGCGGCCTGAGTTTTATCAGCCGTTCGCGCAAAACCCGCTCGGCTCGATGACGTTCGTCGTGCGAACGGACCCCGATTCTGCGGGTCTGTTGGCATCGGTGAAATCGGCGATTTGGAAAGTCGATCGCTCAATGCTCTTCTACTACACCGCAACAATCGAAGGCCTGGTATCGGAG
>JBOGMR010000368.1:0-4895 GCA_050746825.1 Bryobacteraceae bacterium
GTCGAGCAACGTGCTGGCGAGCAACTATGGCACGATCACGTCGCTGTCGTCGGCGGCACGGCAGATTCAGTTTGCGTTGAAGTTTGTGTTCTGAAGTGGCAGAACCTGGGCAGGCGAAACCGCCTGCCCCACCTGCGAGCACCAGCTTTGTGCCACGTCGACTCAGATGTTTTCGGGCAGGCCGCTGCGTGCGGAACGTTCGGCGGCCCAGCAGACGGAGACGGCGAGGGCGGCTTCCTCGGGCGTGATGATGGGCTTGCACTCGCCGCGGGCGACGGCGGCGAGGTGGGCCATCTGCGCGCGCAGCTCGTGGTATTCGCCGGTGGGGTCGATAGGGATATCTTCGAGGCGTCCATCGCGCGCCAGTTTGAGCGAACAGAGGGGGTGCGTGGTGCGGTCCATCTCGCCGTCCCAAAACGCGAGCAGCGCGCCGTGCTCGCCGACGACTTTGGCCGATAGATGATGCTCACAGGCCGCCAGGGTCTGCGTGACGGTCGCGTGTGCTCCTCCCTGGAAGCTGAGCACCGCGGACAGGTTGTCCCAGAGTCCTTCCGGGCTGGCCGCGAGCTTCGATCCGCGCGCGAAGACTGACTCAGGCCATCCGGCGCGGCGCATCCACCAGGCGGCAAGGTCGAAGAAGTGAATAGGCTCCTCGAGAATCCAGCTTCCGACGCGGCGCGCATCGTAGCGCCAGTTGCCGGAGCCGAAGCGATACGGGCGGCGCCAGAGATCGATCGTCGCGTAGAGCGGCTGGCCGATGCGGCCGTCTTCGATCAGGCGGCGCATGCCGCCCCACTGCGGGGAGTGGCGTAGCTCGTGGCCGACATAGAGGATTCTGCCCGCGCGGCGGGCGAGTGAAATCAACTCGGTGCATTCCTCGGGCGTGAGTGCCATCGGCTTTTCGAGAAGAACGTGTTTGCCGGACTCGAATGCGGCGCCGGCGACTTCGCGGTGCAGGTGGGTTGGCAGGACGATGTCCACGGCGCCGACATCGGGAGAAGCGAGCAGCTCGCGATAGCCGGAGAAGACAGGGACGCGGTATTTTTCGGCGGCGGACTGGCGCGACTCTTCCGAGGAGGAGCAGACGGCGGTGAGCTCGAGGCCGGCGGTCTCGACGATCGCGGCCGCGTGATGGCTGCCCCAGGCTCCGTATCCGATGAGGCCGATTTGCATGGGTCGTTTACAGCATATCTGGTCTCCGGCCTGACCAGGGCAGGCGAAACCGCCTGCCCCGCAGAGCGGCAGAGCCGCAACCAAAAAAAAGACTGAAATCTGCCCCACCAAGCGCCGGGACGAGTGCCGGCGCGGCAGGCACGAGTGCCTGCGCCACGTCTACCAGACGAAATCTGCGGGGGCGGCGAAGATTTCGACTGAGTGTAATACCAACGCGGGCAAAAGGCAGTCATGGTGGAACTGCGGAAGGGCCAGAGTTTCTGGGCGGGCCGGAGATCTGCTCCGCGCTATTGCTTGCGGATTGAGATGCCGAGCTCGCGAAGCTGGCGCTCGGGAACGTCGTTGGGAGCGTCGCACATCAGGTCGGTGGCCTTTGCGGTTTTGGGGAACGGGATCACGTCGCGGATTGACGTCTCGCCGGCGAGGATCATCACCAGGCGGTCGAGGCCGAGCGCGATGCCGCCGTGCGGCGGGGCGCCGTATTCGAGCGCGTCGAGCAGGAAGCCGAAGCGGCGGCGCGCTTCTTCGTCAGTGAAGCTGAGCGCAGTGAACACCTTCGATTGCACATCGCGGCGGTGAATACGGATCGAGCCGGAGCCGAGCTCGGTTCCATTGAGCACCAGGTCGTAGGCCTTGGAGCGGCAGCGCGCAAGGTCGTTCGTCAGCTTGTCGAGATCTTCGTCGTGAACGGACGTGAACGGGTGATGCGCGGCGTTCCAGCGTTTCTCTTCCTCGTCCCACTCGAACATCGGAAAGTCGACCACCCACAGAAACTCGAAGCGCTTCGGATCAAGCAGCTTGTGCCGGTCGTTGTGCTTCTGCGCGGCGAACAGGCGAAGCTGCCCGCAGGCCTGGTAAACCGTCTCTTCGGGCCGATGGCCTTTCGGTTCTCCGGCCCAGGATGCGAGAAGCAATAAGTCTTCTTCCGTGGCGCCGGTGCGTTCCCGCACTTTCGCCATCGCGCCGGGGTGATCGCGTTCGAGGCGCTTCGGATCGTCAAAGACGCGCAGTCCGCGCTCGCTGCCATAGGCCTTGAGCTCGTCGCGTTCCTTGCGGGTGAGCGAGCCGGTCTTCGGAATGTGGATCGCAACGAAAGGCAGCCCGGGCGCGCCGAGTCCACTGCTTTCGAACAGGTCTTCGACGCCGGTCATCGGCGGGATGCGGCGATCGGGCTTATCGATCCCGTACATGCGCATCGCGTCCGCGTACGTCAGCCGCCGAAACGGAGTCGACACCTGGAAGCCCGCAACTTCGCACACGCGCTGCACCATCGGCTCGATCACTTCGAAGACGCGCTCCTGTTGAGGGAACGACATCTCGAGGTCGATCTGCGTGAATTCGGGCTGCCGGTCGGCGCGCAGGTCTTCGTCGCGGAAGCAGCGCACGATCTGAAAATATTTTTCGTAACCGCTCACCATCAGCAGTTGCTTGAAGATCTGCGGGGACTGCGGGAGCGCGTAGAACGAGCCTGGTTGCACGCGGCTCGGCACCAGGTAGTCGCGCGCACCCTCGGGCGTCGAACGCGTCATGAACGGCGTTTCGATCTCGAGAAATCCCTGGGAGTGGAGAAACTCGCGCACAGCGAAAGCGACCTTCGAGCGCAGAATGATGTTGCGCTGCATGCGTGGCCGGCGCAGGTCGACATAGCGGTACTTGAGGCGCGCGTCTTCGCTCACGTCGACGTTGTCTTCCATCGGGAAGGGGGGCGTGCGGGACTCGTTCAGGATCCAGAGTTTCCCGGCGACCACCTCGACTTCGCCGGTGGCGATATTCGGGTTGACCGTTTCGGCCGACCGGCGCTCGACGCGGCCCTCCACGGCGACCACGTACTCGGAGCGCAACATCTCGGCTTTCTCGTGAACCGCGGGGTCGAGGTCGCTGCGAAAGACGGCCTGCGAGACGCCGTCGCGGTCGCGGAGATGGATGAAGATAACGCCGCCCAGGTCGCGGCGGCGGTGAACCCAGCCCATCAGGAGCGCGTGCGATCCTGCGTCGGAAGCGCGCAATTCGCCGCAGGTGTGGGTGCGGCGAAGCTCGCCGAGGAAATCCAGCGTGAGGGTGGAGGTCATGAGTTAAGTCTTCAGCTTTTCTGCGATCCGGGGGCGCTCGACGTTTTCCTGGCCGCCGGTTCGCAGGTTCTTCAATGCGTATTGGCCGGAGCTGATTTCATTGTCGCCTACAATGAGCGCGTAGCGCGCGCCGGACTTGTCCGCGAGCTCCATGGCGCGCTTCAGCTTCGGCGCGGTCGATACTTCGACTGAGAACCCCTCGCGGCGAAAATCGCGAGCCATCACGGCGGCGTGACGTAACGCCGCGTCGCCCAAGGGCGCGACGAACAGATCGAGCGGCCGGTGTCCCGCTTGCGGGTTGCCTTCCTCGATCGCCATGACGAGGCGGTCTTCGCCGATCGAGAATCCGATACCGGGCGCCGGAATTTTTGAGCCGAGCGACTCGGCGAGGCCGTCGTAACGGCCGCCACCGAGCACAGAATTCTGCGCTCCCAGCGCACCGTGCACCACCTCGAACGTCGTGCGCATGTAGTAGTCGAGCCCGCGAACGAGGCGCGGCCGCACTTCGAAAACGATCTCGCGGTCGTGCAAGTAAGTCTGTACCGCATCGAAATGCGGGCGGCAGACCTCGCACAGAGAATCGAGAATGGACGGAAGCTTTTCGATGATGGGCTGGTCGGCCTCGACTTTGCAATCGAGCACTCGCAGCGGATTGGCGGCCGCGCGCCGCCGGCAGTCTTCACACAGCGCCGGCGACACCGGCGCCAGCGCCTCGCGCAGCCGCTCGATGAATTTCGGACGGCAATTCGAACATCCGACCGAGTTGAGCAAAACCTGAAATCCGGTGACGCCCGCCTGGGAGAGCAGCTCCGTCACCATCTCGATCACTTCGGCGTCGACGGCCGGCGACTCCGACCCAATCGCCTCCGCGCCGATCTGAAAGAACTGCCTGTAGCGGCCCTTCTGTGGCCGCTCGCGCCGGAACATCGGGCCGATGTAGTAGAGCTTCTGCCCGCCGGGCTGCTGATCGAGACGGTGCTCGATGTAGGCGCGGATCACCGGCGCGGTGTTCTCGGGCCGCAGCGTAAGCGAGGAGCCGTCGCGGTCTTCGAACGTGTACATCTCCTTGGTCACGATGTCGGTTTCTTCGCCCACACCGCGCGCGAAGAGCTGCGTCTCTTCGAGGATCGGGGTCCGGATCTCGTGATAGTTGTAGGCGCGGAAGACGCGCCGCGCCACTTCCTCTACGTGGTTCCAGATCTCGATTGAAGGCGGGAGCAGGTCCCGCATTCCTTTGACGGCGCGAATCACGCGGAGGCCTCTTCGAGATAGATTTCACGGTACCGGATGTAGCTGTCGGCGTGCTTCCGGATGCGCTCCCGATCGCCGTCCGTGGCGCTGCGCTTGACCTTTCCCGGCGCGCCCATCACCACGCTGCCCGGCGGCACTTGCATCCCTTCGGTTACCAGCGCGCCCGCCGCGATGATCGATCCGCGCCCCACGCGCGCGCCGTTGAGCACGATTGAGCCGATCCCGATCAGGCACTCGTCTTCGACCACGCAGCCGTGCAGGGTCACCGAGTGAGCGACAGAGACGCGGTTCCCAATGATCAGCGGCCACTCGTCGCGCTGGACATGCAGGCAGCAGTTGTCCTGCACGTTCGATTCGTCGCCGATGCGGATGTAGTTCACGTCACCGCGCACGGTGGTATTC
>JBOGMR010000369.1:0-3817 GCA_050746825.1 Bryobacteraceae bacterium
TGAAGAATTGATCGAGAATCTTCCGGAGCAGTATCGCGCGATGGCTCGCGGCGCTGCCCGCCGCCAATTCCTCGATCAGATCATCAACATGAAAGGGCTGGCCGGGGAAGCCCGCAAACGAAAGCTCGACCAATCTCCGGCCTTCAAGAGACAGCTTACCTTCCAGGAGGACAACGTTCTTGCCGCCCTCCTCTATCAGGATCTGGCGTCCAACGCCAAAGTCGATGACGCCGCTCTGCGCCAGCACTTCGATCAGCACAAGAACGAGTATGAGCAGTGCCGCGCGCGCCACATCCTGGTTCGCACGAAGGATTCGCCGATGCCCCAAATTCCAGGGCAATCCGAGTTGACCGACGAGCAGGCCAAAGAAAAGGCCGCGGCGCTGAAGAAGCGCATCACCGGAGGTGAGGACTTCGCCGCGGTAGCCAAAGCGGAGTCGGATGACGCGACAACCCGCCCGTCCGGCGGAGACCTCGGCCAGTTCCGCCGCGGTTCCATGGTTCCGCCGTTTGACCAGGCCGCGTTTAGCCTGCCGGTCAAGGAAATCAGCGACCCGGTTCGCACACCGTACGGATATCACCTCATTCAGGTCGAGAGCCGCGAAAGCAAAACCTTCGACGAGGTCAAGCCGGAGATCGAGAAGAAGATCCGGCCGGAGAGAGCTAAGCAGGCGGTCGACGACATTCGCAAAGGCATCAAAGTCGAAGTCGATGACGCCTACTTCGGACCTGCGCGCCAGTAAGTCTGCGGCGCAGGTGCGAGGCCCTGCCGCACCTTTCAGAAATCGAGGCGGGCGCTGATCACGACGACGCGGTTGCCGCCCGCGCCGGTGATGCGTCCCAGATTCAGCGAGTTGATGCCCGTGCTCGGATTGCCGAACTGCGGCGTGTTCGTCGCATTCACCGCATCCGCGCGAAGATCGAATTGCCAGCGCTCGCCGATTTTGATGCGTTTCAACAGATTCACGTCCAGCCGGAAGCTGCCCGGGCCTTCCAGAAATCGCACCGCCAGCGTGCCCATCTGCCCCGGCGCAGCGTTCACCATCAGCAGCTTGCCCGACGCATCCGTCACTGCCAGCATGGTGCTG
Source organism: Bryobacteraceae bacterium (assembly GCA_050746825.1). Classification (GTDB taxonomy): domain Bacteria; phylum Acidobacteriota; class Terriglobia; order Bryobacterales; family Bryobacteraceae; genus JBOGMR01. The sequence goes on from JBOGMR010000369.1 coordinate 1,088, forward strand.
CGCTGCTGAATTCCATTGACCGCCGTAATGTTCTTCACGTAAGGGTCAACCACCTGGCTTAAGCCGCGGAAGTAGATCACCCCGTCGCCGACGCGCTCAGCCTGCCCGAAGTCCTTCGGGAAATCGGCGACCGGGACCGGAGTGTTGGAGCCGCTGCCATTCGAGAACGTGTTGCCGCTTGCCGTGAGTGTGATCGGCGCACCGGATTGAAGCGTGAAAATCGACCCCGTCTGCCAGCCTCCGATCAGCTTCGCCAACAACCCTCGCGAATTGCGCCCGAACGCTTTGCCCGGTCCGAACGGCAACTCCCAAATTCCATTCGAGCGCCACACACGCGCGCGGTTGAACGAAAGGATCGTCTTGTCCAGGTTGCGATTGCGCAGCGTGCGGAAGCTCGCGGTGAGGTCCGAGCCTTCGCCATCGTAGTTGCCGAGCGCCTTGCTCCAGGTGTAATTCCCCTGGAACAGCCAGCCGGATGCGAATCTTTTGACCACCTCGAGCTGCATCGAGTGGTAGGACGAGCCGCCGTAGTTGCTGGCCAGGTTCGCCGTCCCGAACTGGGGGTTGGCGGCCACGAAGTTCTCCGGGAGCCCCACGCGCCGCAGCAAGCCACCGTTGCCGCCTCCGAAGTTCGGCGTGTTGTTCAGGAAGTTCGCAAACCCGACCACATCGTTATTCACGAGAAAACCCTGCATGCCGGCGTTGTTGGAGCGCACCAGGTCGCTACCGGTAACGGTTCGTCCGTCGACGCCGCCGAGGCCCGTGAAGATGCGGTCGAGAAGCGGCGAGTTCCCTCCGGCCTGCGTGATCCGGAATGCGTCCAGAATCCCGTTTTCAAAGATGTTGACCTCGTTGATATTGGCACGCTGCGGAAGTTTTGAACCCTTGTTGCCCACATAGCGCGCCTCGAAGAAGGTGTTGTGGCTGAGCGACCGTTGCAGCGAGACGTTGAAGTTCTGGTAATAACCGGTGCGCAGGTGATCGTCGATGGCGTGCAGGGCCGAATTGCGATCTGTGAATGGGACTTGCGCGAGCGGCTGGATTTCGGGCCGCAGCGGAAGCCGAAAATTAGAGAGGTCGGAGCGAGTGATCGGGATTGCAGTGACCATTGTCGAGAAGCCCGGCTCAGGTCCGTTGGTGTTCGAGATGAAATAGATGGGATTGCGCTCGAATCCGATTCCGTAGCCCATCCGAAACACCGTCTTGTTCAGGCCGAACCAGGGCAGATTCCAGCTCAGGCCCACGGCCGGCGCGAAGTTGTTGTGATCGCCCGCATAGTAACGGCCTTCCGGATTCGTCGTGCGCGGTCCCAGCGGCACGATGCGGCTCGGCTGTCCGTTGGTGCGTCCCGGCTGAAACATATCCGCGAACGAAGTGCCCGAGATTCCGAAGATCGACCCGCTGCCGCCGGCGAGGGCCGCGCCGCGTCCCGTGTTCTCGGTCGGCACCTGGTACAACTCGTAGCGGACACCGAGGTTCAGCGTCAGATTCGGCCTCACCTTGTAATCGTCTTTGAAGAAGCCGCTGTACTCCGGCGCGCGAACGTGCTGGTAGCGGGTCTGTCCGGGAAGGAATGCAGGATTCGCTCCGCCCGGAGAATTGAAGGTCTGTTGAGCGAAGCTCACCGACCCGGCCAGATCGGTAAGCAGCGCCGATGCGCCTGTGTTTTGTCCGAGCCCCGGAATCGTCGTCGCGTTGACGTTCTGCACCGGCACTCCCGCGGCGCCGAGCGTGATGCGCGGCATCACGAAGAAGGTGTCGAAACCGGCGGACGAGACGAAGCGCACTTCCAAGCCGCCGCGGAAGGCGTGTCTCCCCTTCAGCCACGTCATGGTGTTGCTGAACTGGTAGACCGGCGAAATGCGCGTGCTTGGGTCGTCGCCGACGCCGGGAAACAGCGGGCTCGTTGCGCCGGCAATGCTCAACAGAAACGGCTGGCCGCCGAGGTTTGGCAGGATCTCGGGGCCCGCCACGGTCCACGGCGAATTGAAAGTCTGCCGCGGCCGGACTGAACTCGAGCGAAACTCGTTCAACAGCGAGGACCGCAGCGTCGACGTGACCGACAGCGTCATCGTGGTGGTCTCGTTCGGAGTGCCGCCGCCCACAGTGGAGGGATAGGCCTGCGCCGCAATGTAGTTCTTGCTCTGCGAGCCCTGCTCGCTATACGTGAAGCTGGCGCGATTCCTCGCGGTGAACTGGTTGTCGACTTTGATATCGAACTGGTTGAAGTCATACGGCCGCGGCCGGTTCCAGATATAGCTGCCCGTATTCAGCCCGTCGCCGCCGCGAAAATCGTTCGGCAGGGGCATCAGCTCGAGCTGTTTGGCGATGATGCCGCTCGTGTCGGGACCAAGCCGGTTCGGATCGCGGCCGAACACACTCACCGACTGCAGATCGCCGGTGGCCGCGGCAGGCCTGACCGGATTGCCTTGCAGATCGACGGTGGGAACGGCCGAGAGGGCGTTGCCGTTCCGGACTCCCGGATAGAAGCGCCACACACCCTGCCGCGCCGGCTGTGTGAACACGGTGCTGGTAACGGTGGCGCTCGCACGTTCGTACCGCTTCTCGTAGAAGAAGTGGAAGAACGTCTTGTTCTTACGGATCGGCCCGCCGGCGCGCCCGCCGAAGAAGTTGCGGATCAGCAGATCGCGCCGCTGGCCGCGCGTGTTGTTGAAAAAGCTGTTCGCGGTGAGCGAACGGTTGCGGTGCTCTTCGAACAGGCTGCCGTGC
>JBOGMR010000370.1:0-3960 GCA_050746825.1 Bryobacteraceae bacterium
GCCGCGATCCCGCCAGTGCTATGGAAACGACTCCGGTCCCTTTGCCGATGGGCGCGCTGGATGGAGGCCGGTTGACGCCGACCTGGCGCACTCGCAACACATCGCCCGCAGTCCAGGCCGCAAGCGACGTATCCCAGGAAACGGCCGAGGCGATGCCGTCGAATCCATCGAGATCGACATTCTCCTGCCGCTGGAGCCGGTTTTCGTTTGGGGCCCAGACCATCAGGGAAATGCGTGAGGCGTCTCTCCGGATTCCTGTCAAGGCGCCGTTCGAGGTGAACCAGAGTTCGTCCGCGACCACGTTATCGAATGTCCCGAACAGTTTAGAGACGAGGCTGTCAGTGGGCTCCCGGAAGCTTACATAGAGGAGGACGCCCGCCCCGAGCATTAGGACGACGAAGGCTATGGCGATGAGGCGATAATTCCGTGTGACGTTTGCCTCGAGAGGCATAAGAGAGCCCGCCTGAAAATTCGCATTCTAGCGGAGTATAGGTGCACAGAGCAATCTACAGGAGTACTAGGACCGAGTGACGTGGTGCTCCACGGCACAATGCCGAAATCGATTTGACCCACGAATTCACACGGATGGAACACGAATAAGTTATGTGTATTCAATCATGGCCCCTGGGCAGGCAGTGGCACGGAAGACGTCTCTTGACTTCGTACCATGGTCCGGGGCTTATGCTCGCTTGCGGAGGTGGTTTCGAATGGAAATGGACCGAAGATCGATGCTGTTGGGCGTGGTGGCGTGCCGGCTGGATTCGCTCGACAAGCGCGCGAAGCAGCGTCACAAGGAGCTGACGGCAAAACTGCGCGCGGCGATCGTGGATGTGCGGGAAGAGCCGGATGGATTTCGCTTTCGGCTGCGTGACGAGTTTCTCCGGGACCTCAGTGAATGGATTACGCTGGAGCGCAAGTGCTGCTCATTTTGGCGTTTCGATGTTTCGGTCGAGCGCGAAGTCGAGCTGCGATTGAGCGGGCCCCCGGAGGCTAAGGCGATTCTGGCCGGGATGGTGAAGCAAGCGAGGAGATGACCATGCAGTCGTCAAGACGTCTGCTCCCCGGACAGGATCGCAGCAGCAAGCGCAGATTCTCCTCCATCGACTGCAACTCGCGAATGCGCTCGTTGAGCTCGGCAAGCTTAGCGCGGCCGCGCGCGGCCAGGTCCCTGCACTGAGCCTGCGGATTCGCGCGCAGGTTCAAAAGATCGCGAATCTCACGCAACGAGAAACCCACCTGTTGAGCGCTCTTGATGAAGCGAACCCGCTCGACCGCGGCCTCATCGTACAGCCTGTAGCCGGAAGCGCTGCGGCGCGGGCTCGGGAGCAGACCGAACCGTTCGTAATAGCGCAGCGTCTCGACGTTAACCCGCGCCCTCTTCGCGAGCGCGCTTGCGAGCAGGGTCGCCAACACTCACCTACCAGTAAATCTTCAGAGCCACCTGCATCTGCCGCGCATCGTTGGCCTGGGTGTTCACGACGCCGAAAGTTTGCGAATCGAGGCTGGCCGATCCGGTCCCGAACCGCACGCGGTTGAGAAGGTTGAACGCCTCCCACCGGAAGTCGACGCGGCGCGACTCCCCGAACGCAAACGATTTCCCGAGGCTGACGTTCTCGTTGAAATTCGGGAAGGACCGGACATTTGGATTGTAGCGGGTCACGTTGCCAAACGCGCTGGGCTGCGCCGGAAAAACGCTGCGATCGAGGAACCGGTCGACGCCCGGATCGAAATCGTCGCCCTTGAGCGGCGCGCGCCAGTTGTCGTAGCTGGTGACGGTCGGCCGCGTCGTGCCGTTGAAAATCGGGAACGGATTGTTACGCGTCAGCGCGATCGGGTTGCCGCTGAAGTAAGTCTGGATGCCGCCGAGCCGCCAGCCCCCGAGGATCGCATTCACGAGTCCACCTGTGTTCAGCCACTTCCGGCCCTTGCCAAACGGAAGCTCGAAAATGGTGCTCATCTTGACGGCATGGGTCAGGTCGTATTGTCCAATGGATTTTTCGAGCCGCCGGTTGTACTGGTCCTGCGAGTTGCCGCCGGCGTCGTAACTGTCGGCGTCTGTCAGGAGTTTCGAGAACGTGTAGTTCCATTGGAACGTGAGCCCGCTCGAATATCTGCGGTCAGCCTTGATGACCATCGCGTGGTAGCTGGAGTGACCGCTCTTGTCGCCACCCTGGGTCCCCGTGACCACGTTCAGAAACTGCGGATAGGGCCGGAGCGCTTGCGCCACGTTGCGCGTCGTGCGCTGGATGTTCGGATTGGTGAAATTGGCGTACGGCGCTGCGATCCCGGCCTGCTGCGCCAGGGGAGAAGTGATGTCGGCCCTCAGGATATTCAGCGCCTGGGTCGCTCCATACTGCGCGATCAGGCGATCCAGAATCGCGGTAGGCATCTGGTTGGTGTTCACCAGGCCCGCCTGGAGATGCGCGCCAATCGTCGCGTTGTAGGCCGCCTCGATCACGGTACTCGATGACAACTGCCGCTGCACCGAAAAAGTCCAATAGAGATTCTCGGGCGCCCGCACGGCATCGCTTAACTGCCAGAAGTCGATGGTGTTGTTATTGGAAAACGACGGATCGATGCGCGGCGGGAGCGGATACGCCGGCAGACCGTCATCCAGTTTGAACGCCGGCGTCACACCCTGGTTGCCGGAGAGGAATTCGTACTGGCCGATGAAGCCCGCAAAGTGACCGGAGCCTGAGACCACCGATACCTTGCTGAACGCGCGTCCGAAGGCGGAACGTAAGACCGTCTTCTGATCGACCGTGTAGGCGAGCCCAATGCGCGGGCCCCATCCACCGTGCCAGCCCGGCACCAGGCTCCGCCGGTTCTCACGCCCTTCGCCGGAGCCGGCAAATCGCAGCGCGCCGGGATAATTGTTCACCGCGGGATTGGGCTTGTCCGGTGTGAAGTCCGAGTATTGGTCGGAGCCTTCGACGGGCGGCTGCGTAAATTCATAGCGAAGACCCAGGTTCAAGGTCAGCCGCTTCGACGGACGCCAGTCGTCCTGCAGGTAAAAGCCATGATAGCGGTAGAGCTGCGCGACGTAGCGATTGGTTTCCGTCCTGCCGCTGTTGGCCTCACCCAGCAGGAAGCTGGCAAACGAGCTGCCGCTGGTCAAACTCGTCACGCCGGGAACCGAAGTGCCCTGATAGCTGAAACCCGCGCGGCCGGAGATATCCTGCTGGCCGTACCCGTTTGCGCGTTGCGATTGGAACGAGTAACCGAATTTCCAGGTATGCGCCCCACGGATATAGCTCAGATCTTCTTTCATCGACCAGAGCGGCTGCTCGGTGCCGTTGTAAGAGGTCGAACCCCACGTGCTGAAGTCGGAAAACGTCGCGGCTGCAAAATTGATATTGCAGTCCAGGACATTCTTCATGCAGAGTCCCTTCTCTTTCCAATTCTGATCGACGTTGCCCGAGGAGCTCACCTTGTAGAACATGTTGCCGCCGATGGCGAAGTGGTTCAACATGCGCGGGGTGATCGTCCAGTCGTACGTCGTGCGGAAGGCTTCCGTCTCGAACGTCTGCACCTGCCCGTCCCATAAGGGCAGCGGCAGTCCGGGAGGTCCGCCCGGCCCTATCGCCTGGTTGAAGTTGCTGTTGTTGTAAAAGAAGCCGATGCGGTGGTTGGCGCCGAGCGCGTGGTCCATTTTCAGGCTGTACTTATTCTGGGGTGAAACCACCGACCCGCCCGTCGACAGATAGTTCAGCCGCACGTAATCGCTGGCGCCGGGAGTGCGATTGCGGTTTGGCTGCACCGGCTGGGCAAACGCAGCCCACTGCTTGGCAAACGCACTGAAGCGGTTCGCGGGAATCCTGTTCCCCACGAACGGATCGCGGATGAACCCGCTGCCTGACGGATTCGCGCGCGTCGTCGCGGGATCGTAGATTTGCAGAAGTTGGTTGTTCTGGTTGACCCAGTTGGAGAAATCGCCGTTGTACATCTCCTGCGCCGGAA
>JBOGMR010000371.1:0-9002 GCA_050746825.1 Bryobacteraceae bacterium
GCAAGGACTCTCTCTGCTCTCGCAGGCCGCCCAGAAGCAGTTCGACTTGCAAAAGGGCGACAACGATCCGCCGGGGTATCCGGAGGTGCTCTACAACGCCTTGGGCCGCGCGTATCTCGATGCGAAAAGCCCGGATCTGGCGGCGAAGGCGTACGAGACCGCATTAAAGCTTACGCGGAATGATATCTTCGCGCTGGGCGGATTGGTGGAGTCGCATCACGCGCTCGGGCATGAGAAGGAGGCGTCCGATTACCTGGCGCGGCTGCTGTTCACGGCTTCCGGTGCGGACAAGGGCGTGAAATGCGTGGAGCGGGCCAAGGCGACGGGAGTCAAGGCGCAAGCGAAGGACAACTCACCGGCGCCGCAGCGCCTTTACGACGCAACGCCGCTCACGCAATATGGGCCGAACGTATGGGAACCGTTTCCGGCGCCCGGGCTCGACGCCGTTGACCCCGACGGAAACAGAGCGACACTCGCCGACTATCGCGGCAAGAACGTGGTTCTGGTGTTCTATCTTGGCCGCGAGTGCCTGCATTGCATGAAGCAGCTTCGCGACATTGAGGCGAAGAAGGGCGAGTGGACGCGGCTGGATGCGGTGGTCCTGGCTGTGAGCGGGAACAAGCCGGAGGAAAACGCGAAGAATCTGAAGTCCGTGAATCTGCCCGGCGTGCGTCTGTTGTCGGATGAGAGTTTTGCGAACGCGCGGCGATACAAATCGTACGACGATTTCGAGCAGATCGAATTGCACTCGACGATCCTGATCGACAAGAAGGGCCGCGTGCATTGGGCCCGCACCGGCGGCGAGCCGTTTGGCAAGATGGATTTTCTCGTGAAACAACTGGAGCGGATGAACAAGCCGGTCGAGGCGGAAGGCGGGAAAGGCGAGTCGGGCGGTCTTTGAGATGCGGATGGCCATTTTTTTGGCCGCAACTGTGGCCTTGTATTCCTCAGACCAACTCCCGAAGCGTTACGTCTGCAAAAAGGCCGCATCACCGATCAGAGTGGACGGACGAATCGACGACGCCTCGTGGCGCCGGGCGGCATGGACCGATTGGTTCGTCGACATCCAAGGGGATCAGAAGCCTAAGCCGCGATTCCGCACGCGCGTGAAGATGCTCTGGGACGACGAGTATTTCTACGTCGCCTCGGACATGGAAGAGCCGCACGTGTGGGGAACGCTCACCCAGCACGACTCCGTCATTTTTCGTGACAACGATTTCGAAGTGTTCATCGATCCCAACGGAGACACGCTCGAATACTACGAGTTCGAGATCAACGCGCTCAACACGGGATGGGATCTGTTCCTGCCCAAGCCGTACCGCCACGGCGGCAAGGCGCGCAACGAGTGGGAGATCCCAGGCTTGAAGACTGCGGTCCACGTGCGCGGTACGCTCAACGATTCGCGTAATCGCGACAAAGGATGGTCAGTCGAGATTGCGTTTCCGTGGAAGGTACTCTCGGAGTACGCGCACAAGCCGGCCCCGCCGAAAGAGGGCGACGAGTGGCGGGTCAATTTCTCGCGTGTGGAATGGCGGCACGAAGTCGTCGACGGGAAATACCAGAAGGTAAAGGGGCTCAAAGAGGACAACTGGGTGTGGTCGCCGCAAGGGGCGATCAATATGCACATTCCGGAGCGCTGGGGCGTCGTACAGTTCGCCGCGCGTTAGGCGCGGTTGATGAGGCTCGCGACAAAGCCCGCGCCAAAGCCGTTGTCGATGTTCACCACCGAGACATTGCTGGCGCAGCTATTCAACATCCCCAGCAATGCGGCGAGTCCGTGAAAGCTGGCGCCATAGCCGACGCTGGTCGGAACTGCGATCACGGGGCACGCCACCAGACCGCCGACGACGCTAGGCAGCGCGCCCTCCATGCCGGCGCAGACCACGATCACGCGAGCCTCGGTCAGGCGGACGCGGCTGTTCATCAGACGATGGATGCCCGCAACACCAACGTCGAAAAATGTTTCAACTTCATTTCCCATCACCTCAGCCGTGACCTGCGCTTCCTCCGCCACTGGAATATCGCTGGTACCCGCGCACACAATGGCGATCTTTCCGTGCCCGCGAATCGTGCGGTCGCGCCACACGCGGACAGCGCCAGACAGACAGAAGTGCTCGGCGTCGGGCGCAATAAGGCGTACTTTTTCGACGGTTGCCGCATCAGCCCGCGTGATGAGAATGTTGCGTGAGTGCTCCATCAGGGAGCTCGCGATTGCCGACACCTGTTCCGGCGTCTTGCCTTTCGCGAAGATGATTTCGGGCATGCCCTGACGCAGCGCGCGGTGATGGTCCACCTTGGCGAAGCCAAGGTCCTCAAACGGCATGTGGCGCAGCCGCGCGAGCGCGTTGTCGATATCGACGGCGCCGTCCCGCACCTGCTCCATCAACTCTCGCAATTGTGGCTCGGTCATTCCAGCTCAGGATATCAAGCGGCGGATGGGCCGCGTCTACTGGATTGTCCTTCGGATTTTGCGCAGCGCACCCTGCGCGGGGGCGAATCCCGGGTGGAATTCGAGGGATTTCTCAAAGCACGTACATGCCTTGTTAAACAGCTCGCGCGCCACGCAGATGCGCCCGAGGTTGAACCATGGGTAGTGGTACGACTCGTAGCGCTTGGCGAGAATCGCCTTCTCGAGCCAGCCGATCGCTTCGTCGTACTCGCCGCGCTCGATCAGGTAGGCGCCGATATCGTTGTACGGATTTCCGAATGCCGGATCGATCGCAATGGCCTTTTTGCATTCCGCAATGGCTTCGTCGATCTTGCCTTGGAAGTGATAAGCCCAGCCGAGGAAGGTGTGAGCCTCGGCGGTGGCGTGAAGATCGATGGACTTTTGATAGAACCGCACCGCCAGATCCAGCTCGCCCTCCACCTGCATGCGATGAGCTTTTTGGAACAATTCCCTGGCAAGCTCGGCTCGCTCGTCGCCCATGGCCATTCAGTATACGACGCGCGGCGGGCGTCCCGTCTGCCGGTTTGTTATACTGCCTTCCGATCGCAACTCGGGATTTCCGCCGTACTGAACCGCGCGCGTCAGCAAGCGGTATCTTTTTGAGGAGGGCTTTGATGACACCAGAAACAGTTCAGATCATCTCCGGGATCCTTGCCGTAGTCCTGGTGGTGATTATCGTGATGCGGAGGAAGTCCAAGAAGAAAGCGCAGGAGGACGATTTTTAGGGAGCCCAGGGATCGAAGACATGAAGAAGCTGATCGTGTTGTGTGTGGCGACGGCGTGGCTTGCGGCTGCGGCGCCGCCTGAGGTTTCGAAGATCACGCCCCGGCTGCAGTCGTTCGTCGATCGGGGCGCCATTTCAGGCGCGGTCGCACTGGCCTCGCACAAAGGCGAGATCGCGTACTTCGACGCAGTAGGGTTTCAGGATCTCGAAACGCGCAAGCCGATGCGCAAGGACTCCATCTTTCAAATCATGTCGATGACCAAGCCCATCGTGGCGGTCGCGGCGGCGATCCTGATGGAAGAAGGCAAGCTGGCGCTGAGCGATCCCGTTGAGAAGCATCTGCCGGAGTTCCGTGGGCTGTGGATGATCGAGAGCCGGGGCGCCGGCGGGAGAACGCGTACGCTGAAGCGGCCATCGCGGACGATTACGATCCGCGACCTGATGACGCACACTTCGGGCATGATCGGCGGGATGCCTCCGGAAGGGGCTAAGGAGCTGTATCAGACGATGAACCTGACGTTGGCGCAGGCGGTGTTCCTGTTTTCCCAGCAGCCCCTCGACTTCGAGCCGGGAACGAAGTGGCAGTATAGCAATCCAGGTATAGCCACGCTGGGGCGCATCGTCGAGGTCGTCGCGGACCAGCCTTTTGAGAAATTCCTCGAGGATCGGATTTTTCGCCCGCTCGCCATGAAGGACAGCTTCTTTTTTCCGCCTCCGGACAAGATCGACCGCATCGCGATGGTGTACCGTCTGGAAAACGGCAAGCTGAAGCGGGCCGGCAGCGACATTCTGGGCGGCGACCCGGCCCTTTACCGCAAGGGCGCCAAGTATCCCGCGCCGGAATTCGGGCTCTATTCCACCGCGGCGGATCTGCGGGCGATCTACGAGATGATGCTGAACGGCGGCACGTACAACGGCAAGCGCATTCTCTCGAAAGCGGCCGTGGAATTGATGACGCAGTTGCACACCGGCGCGATCGAGCCGGCGGGCCACTCGCCGGGCATGGGCTATGGACTGGCGTGGACAGTGGTGCGCGACGAGATCGGTACGCTGCAATTGCAGTCGAAAGGAACCTTCGGCCACGGCGGCGCCTTCGGCACGCAAGGATGGATCGACCCGAAAAAAAGCGTGGTGGGTGTGTTTCTCATCCAGCGCAGCGGCGGCGATCCGGCCGAGAGCAAATCGTTCATGAACATGGTGGGCGCGGCGCTGTCCGAGTGACGCGCTTGGAGCCGATGGACCGGCGTCTCAGCTCCAGGATGAGATTCATGACAAGCATCTCAATCTGATCGCGCACTACACGGTAGGTATCGAGTCCTGAGCCGTAAGGATCGCGCACATCCCACACGCGCGCGTCAGGATAGCCCGGCACTTGGAAACCGCTCATGTTGATCAGAAGGTCGAAGCCGCCGGGCGGGAAACTTTCGAGCCCCTTCGGAGTGTGCCTCGATATGTCGATGTTCTTTTCCATCATCGCCTGCCGGGTTTCGACCGGCACGGCGATCGCGGGCATGAGACCGGCGCTGGCCGGCGACATCACGTCGGCGCCGTAGGTGCGCGCGAAGCCTTCGGCCATCTGGCTCCGGCAGGCATTGCCGAGGCAAACGAAAGCGACTTTGGGGAGCGCCGGCTTCACAGTTTCTCTAAGAACAATTGGTGGACTCGGGTGTCTCCGGTGAGCTCAGGGTGGAACGTGGCGACGAGGTGCCGGTCATCCTCGACAAGTACGGGGTCGCCCGCGTGTCGCGCGAGCACACGCGCGCGCGGACCGACGCGGCGGATGATGGGTGCGCGAATGAAGACGGCCTCGATATCGCCGGATCCTGCGCGCTCGGTGAACTCGGGTTCGGGTTCGAGACGCGCGATGTGGCTGTCCACCTGCCGTCCGTACGCGTTACGCTCGATGGCGACGTCGACGAGACCGAAGCTTTCCTGCGAGGGGCTCATCACTTCGCCGGCCAGAAGAATCGCGCCGGCGCAGGTGCCGAAGACGGGCCGCTCCCGGCCGAAGCGGGCGAGCGGCTCCATCAGGCCTTCCTCGTGCAGCAGCTTCAGCATGGTTGTGCTCTCGCCGCCCGGGATCACCAGGCCGTCGAGGCCGCTTAGATCCGCCTCCTTGCGCACTTGAACGGCGGTCGCGCCGGCGCGTTCGAGCGCTTTCTGGTGCGCCTCGAAGTCGCCTTGCAGCGCCAGCACTCCCACTCGTTTCCGCATAGAACCTACCAGCCGCGGGTTTGCAGCAGCTCGGATTCCGGAAGCTTCGAGATGTCGAGGCCGGGCATCGCCAGGCCGAGTTCCTCACTCGCTTCGAGAAGCTTGGCCGGGTCGTTGAAATATGTGGTCGCCTTGACGATGGCACGAGCGCGGGCATCGGGATCGGAGGACTTGAAAATTCCGGAGCCGACGAAAACAGCCTCAGCGCCGAGTTGCATCACCAGTGCCGCGTCGGCCGGTGTGGCGATGCCGCCCGCGGAGAAATTGGGTACGGGCAGCTTGCCGGTCTTAGCCACCATCTCGACCAGCTCGAGCGGCGCCTGCAGCTTCTTGGATTCCGCCACCAACTCCTCGCGGCCGAGCACGGTGAGCTGCTTCATCTCTTTCTGTATCGTGCGCATGTGCCGCACCGCTTCGACGATGTTGCCCGAGCCGGCTTCGCCTTTGGTGCGGATCATCGCGGCGCCTTCGCCAATGCGCCGCAGCGCTTCACCCAGATTGCGCGCGCCGCAGACGAAGGGCACTTTGTAGTCGCGCTTATCGATGTGGTGTTCTTCGTCGGCGGGTGTGAGCACTTCGCTTTCGTCGATATAGTCGACGCCGAGGATTTCGAGGATCCGCGCCTCCATGAAGTGGCCGATGCGGGCCTTGGCCATGACCGGGATGCTGACAGCGGACATGATCTCGCGGATCTTCGAGATCGGCGCCATACGCGCGACGCCGCCTTCCTTGCGAATGTCCGCTGGGACGCGCTCGAGCGCCATGACGGCGGACGCGCCGGCTTTTTCCGCGACCAGCGCCTGCTCGGCATTGGTGACATCCATGATGCAGCCGCCTTTGAGCATTTCGGCGAGGCCGACCTTCAAGCGAAACGTTTCATCAAACATGTCTTCTCCTTGATTCTTAAACCATTGCGGGTACCGGTTCGCCGCCACGGACCAATCGCAAGCGAGCCAGCTCTGCGGAAAACACTTCACCCATGGCAGCCAGACCTTCGCGGATTTTCCCGGGATCGAGGCCGGCGAAGCTGAGCCGCAGTGCGCCCGGTTGCCAGCGTCCCACCGCGAAATACTTACCCGGTAAATACGTGACGCCTTCACGCTGAACGCGCGGCAACAGCTCGGCCGCATCGAGCGGTTCGGGGAGGCGCACCCATAAATTCATACCGCCCTGCGGCCTGGTAAATTCGGAGCCGGCCGGCAGGTGGCGGCGGCAGGCGGTGAGGACAGTATGTAGACGCACAGCGCCCGATTTCAGCACGCGGCGGCGGTGCGCGTCGAGCCGGCCCGACTCGGCGAAGCGGAGCAGCACAGCCTGCGAAAGCTGATCGGTGTGCAGATCGGCGAGATGCTTGGCTTCAATCATGCGAGCGATCAACGGTTGTGGGCCGGAAGCCCAGCCGACCCGCAGACCCGGAAACGCGATTTTGGAAAAGCTGCGGAGTCGGACCGTGTGACCTGTGTCGTCGAGCTCTTTCAGCGTAGCGATGTCCTCGCCTTCGTAGCGCAGCTCACCGTAGGTATCGTTCTCGAGTACGAAGACACCCGCGGCGCGAGCCAGGCGCAGGATCGCCCTGCGCGCTTCAAGCGGCATGGTGGCGCCCGTTGGATTCTGAAAACTCGATGTGACCACGAGCAGCTTCGGCCGCTCTCTGGAGAAAATGTGCTCCAGTTCACCGGCACGAATTCCATCGGGGCCTACCGGAACGCCGATCATCCGGGCGCGCGCTCGAGCGAAGATGTTCTTGGCGCCTGGATAAACCGGGTCTTCAATGGCAACTTTGTCCCCGGGCGCGAGGAGGACGCGAGCTAGAAGATCGAGCGCCTGCTGGCAGCCGCTGGTGACGATCAGGTCGTCAGCGGGGCGAAGCTGTTCCGCCTTTCGAAGAAATTGGAGGAGAGGGCCATACCCGCCCGGAGAACCGAGTTGGAGGATTCGGCGTCCTTCGGGCGATTGCAAAACCTCGTCGCACGTCGCGCGGAACTCGCTAAGCGGAAACAGGTCCTCGGCGGGACGAGAGGACGCGAAGCTGATGCGGGCCGCTGCGGGCGCCGGCAGGGACGCTTCGGCCGGCGGCAGTAGCTGGTTCCAATCCAACGCCGCGCGCGGCGCAGGCCCGGTGACGAAACTGCCGCGTCCCACATGCCCGCTGATCAGCCCGGCGGATTCGAGCAGCTCATAGGCGGCGGAAACCGTCGTGCGGTTCAGTCCAAGCAGGCCAGCCAATTCGCGAGTGGCTGGGAGGCGGGCGCCCGATGCCAACTCCCCCGAATCAATCGAGCCCTTCAAACGTTCAAAGAGCTGCCTGTAGAGCGGCACACCGGAATGAGAATCAAGGCGGAGTTCAGGCCGCATGACCATCCAAGCATACCATATTGGATGGTCCAAGTCGGGGTCCGGCGGCCCAATGGGCAGCCACACATTCGTGTCACAGACTCCACCCTTCGCGGAACCGCGTACACACCTCTGCCCGCTAATCCATTGCAAAGCCGTTGTGGCAGCCGGGATGCTTACCAGGAACCGGGAGGCCCTCGTCTTGCCATACAATGAGAAGTGGCACAAATGGATAGGATGGATCGTGGCTAAGCTCAAAGTCCACCCGCAGGCCAAGGCTCGTCTGGTGCGCCTTGCGCTAAGTCCCGCCGGCAAGATTCTGCTGGTCCTCATCGTCTTCGGCCTGACGCTATCGTCGGTCACCTTCACCTACTTTTATGTCAAGTACTCCAGGCTCATTGACGAGAAGCTAAAGGCCGGACCGTTCGCCAAGACCTCGCGCATTTACGCCGCGCCGCGGACGCTTGCTTTGGGCGACATCGTTCAGCCATCGGAAGTCCTCGCGCACTTACGGCGCAGCGGCTACACCGATTCCCGCGGGAATCGCATGGGTTGGTATCACCTGCGAGACGACGCGATTGAGATCTTTCCCGGGCCCGATTCGTTCCAGCAGGAGGCCGGCGTCATTCGCTTCATGGGTGAACGCATCTCCGGGATCGTGTCGGCGCAGGACCACACCGAGCGCAATCGCTATCTGCTCGAGCCCGAGCTGATCACGAATCTCTCCGACCGCAACCGCGAGAAACGCCGCCTCGTTCGTTATGACGACATCCCCAAGGTTCTGGTGAATGCCGTCGTCTCGGCTGAGGACAAGCGCTTCTTCAGCCACGCCGGATTCGATCCGCTGCGCGTCATCAAAGCGGCGTACGTGGATATCAAGGAGGGCTACAAGCGCGAAGGCGCTTCCACCTTGAGCATGCAACTGGCGCGTCTGTTCTGGTTGACGCAAGAGAAGCACTGGACGCGCAAGGCGGCGGAAGTGCTCATTACGCTGCAACTCGAGCAGCGGCTGTCCAAGGAACAGATCTTCGAGTATTACTCGAACCAGGTAAACCTGGGGTGGCGCGGCAGCTTTGCCATTCACGGCTTTGGTCAGGCTTCGCAGGTGTATTTCTCCAAGGACATCCGCCAACTCGCGCTTCCGGAGGCGGCCATGTTGGCGGCGCTGGTTCGGCTGCCGAGCTTTTACAACCCTTACCGCCATCCGGAGCGCATGAAGCAGCGGCGTAATGTCGTGCTGTCGTTGATGCGGCAGAATGGCTACATCACCGATCGGGAGTA
>JBOGMR010000372.1:0-3951 GCA_050746825.1 Bryobacteraceae bacterium
GGCCTGGAGCGCGGCGGCGATCTCTTCGGGCGTGCGCACTTCGATTTCGAGCGGAAGCGCGGACGACCGCGCACGCTCGATAGCGGCGCGAACGCCGCGAGCGGCGGCGATGTGGTTGTTCTTGATGAGCACGGCATCGTAGAGGCCCATGCGGTGATTCGTCACACCGCCCGCTGCGGCCGCGGATTTCTCAAGACGGCGCAATCCGGGCGTGGTCTTGCGCGTGTCGAGCACTTGGCAGCGGGTGCCGGCGACGCGCGAGACGAACTGCGCCGCGATGGTCGCGATTCCGCCTAGCCTCTGCAGAAAATTGAGCGCCGTTCGCTCGCACGTGAGGAGCGTGCGGGCCGGGCCGCGCACTCGCGCGAGCGTGTCGCCCGGGCTGGCGCTGTCGCCGCTGCGTTTCTCCAGACTCAGCTCCTCAACTCCGCCGCGCATTTCGTAAATCAACTCCAGCAGTTCGACTCCCGCGACGACCTGAGCCTCCCGCGCGAGGAAGACGCCGCGCGCCCTGGCATCGGCCGGCACGCAGGCCTCAGTAGTTACGTCACCGGGTCCGATATCTTCGGCTAGTGCGCGCGCCACAACGTCGATCACATCCGGGTGGCGCACCTCGATCATTCCCGGATCTCCTGCAGCGTCGCGTCGACTTTCGCAAGCTGGTCCTCGTAGCCGGCCAGCTTCTGCCGGATCGAGTCCACCACTTTGGCGGGCGCCTTGCCGAGGAACACATCGTCGGATAACTGGCGCCGCGAACTTTCGATGACTTTCGCCAGCTGCTCTTTTTCCTTCTCGAGCCGCTGGCGCTGAGCGCCGGTTTGCGCGGCGGAAACCTTGAGCACCAGGTCGAAAGCGTGCATGGACTTGATCGCGCCGCCGGTTTTCGGCGCGGCGCCGGGATGCACGTCGAGCCTGACGTTCGCCAGTTTCTCGATCGCCTTGCGATTCACAGAGGCCCGGCGCAGGTAGAGATCGCAATCGACAGGTTGCTTGGGATCAAGCTTCATGTCGGCGCGAAGATTGCGCGCAGCGGTCACGATGTCCTGCAAGAGCGCCATCTCGAGTTCGGCTTCGGCATCGGAGAGCGACTGGCCGGGCTGCGGATACGAGGCAAGCGCGATCGAGCCGGCGGGCGCTTCGGAGCCGGCGCCGTGCAGCCGCTGCCACAACTCCTCGGTGAGAAACGGCATGATCGGATGGAGCAGGCGCAACGCGCGCTCGAACGCCGCAAGCACATTCCGCCAATCCGCGTTGATGCCGGAGTTCTCCTCGAAGCGCAGCTTCTTCAGCTCGACGTACCAATCGCAGAACTCGTGCCAGAAGAATTGCCAGAGGAGCTGCGCGGCTTCGTGGAAGCGATACTGCTCAATAGCGCGATTGGTCTGTTCGGCGCAGTCGTTGAGGCGACTGAAGATCCAGCGGTCCTCGAGCGGCACGCGGAGATCGGCTGCAGCTTCGGGCCGGTATTCATCCGGATTTTCCGGCAGCCACGGCTCGACGCCGCACCGTTCCATGTTCACGAACAGAAACCGCGCCGCGTTCCAGATTTTGTTGGCGAAGGCGCGCGTCGAATCCATGCGCTCGTCGGAGATGACGATGTCGGTCCCCGGCGCTGCGCCCATCAGCAGCGCAAGACGCACGGCATCGGTGCCGTATTTCGGCGTGACCACCAGCGGGTCGATCACGTTGCCCTTGGTCTTCGACATTTTCTGGCGCTCGGCGTCGCGGATCAGGCCGTGCATGTACACCTGGCGGAACGGAACCTCGCCCATGAATTCCAGGCCCATCATCACCATGCGCGCGACCCAGAAAAAAATGATGTCGAAGCCGGTGATCAGGAGGTTGTTCGGGTAGAATTTCTGCAGGTCTTCGGCGGCGCCGGGCCAGCCGAGCGTGGAGAACGGCCAGAGGCCGGAGCTGAACCAGGTGTCGAGGACGTCGGAGTCCTGATCGAGATTCGTCGAGCCGCAACGCAGGCAGGCGGCCGGCGCTTCGCGTTCCACGATCACTTCGCCGCACGCCCGGCAGTGCCAGGCCGGAATGCGGTGGCCCCACCAGAGCTGGCGCGAGACGCACCAGTCGCGGATGTTGTACATCCAGTCGAAGAAGATCTTGGTCCAGTTCGCAGGGATGAATTCGATGCGGCCCGCTTCGACGGCCTCGATCGCCTTGGCAGCGAGGGGCTTCATGCGCACGAACCATTGCGTCGAAACGAGCGGCTCGACCGGAGTCTTACAGCGATCGCACTTGCCGAGGCTGAGCGCGTATGGCTCGGTTTTTTCGAGCAGGCCGAGTTTTTCAAGATCTTCGACGACGCGCTTGCGGGCTTCGAAGCGATCGAGGCCCGCGTAGGGGCCCGCGTCGGCCGTCATATGCGCGGTCTCGCCGATGACTTTGATTTTTGCCAGATTGTGGCGCTTACCGCATTCAAAGTCATTGGGATCGTGGGCGGGCGTGACCTTGACGACGCCGGTGCCGAACTCGGGGTCGGCGAGATCGTCGAGGATGACCGGAATTTCACGGTTCATCAGCGGCAGGAGCACGGACTTTCCGTGGAGGACGGTGTAGCGCGCGTCTTTCGCGTTGATCGCGACCGCGGTGTCGCCGAGCATGGTTTCGGGGCGCGTCGTCGCGACAACGAGGTGACGGCCGGCGCCTTTGACCGGATAGCGGATATGCCAGAGTCGGCCGTCGGTCTGATCGTGCGTGACTTCAAGGTCGGAGAGCGCGGTCTGGCAGCGAGGGCACCAGTTCACCATGTACTCGCCGCGGTAGATGAGACCCTTTTCGTAGAGGCGGACGAACGCCTCGCGCACCGCGCGCGAGAGGCCTTCGTCGAGAGTGAAACGCTCGCGGCTCCAGTCGCAGGAGGCGCCCAGGCGGATCATCTGGGTCTTGATCGTGTCGCCCGATTCGGCTTTCCACTGCCAGACGCGCTCGAGGAATTTCTCGCGTCCAAGATCGTGGCGGCTGAGTTTCTCGGCGGCGAGTTTGCGCTCGACCACCATTTGCGTTGCGATGCCCGCGTGATCCGTGCCCGGAAGCCAGAGCGTGTTGTAGCCCCGCATGCGATGCCAGCGCGTGGTCACGTCGATTTCGGTGTGGTCGAGCATGTGACCCATGTGCAGCGAGCCTGTGACGTTGGGCGGCGGAATCACGATGCAGAAGACCGGTCCTGGCGCTTTGGCTGACGCGTGGAAGATGCCGGACTCTACCCACCACTGGGCCCAACGCGGCTCGAACCGCTGCGGCTCGTAGACTTTGTCAATTTGCATTGGAAATTCGAATATAGCAGGGGCGCGGGGAGGGGTGCCAGTCAAATCCGGGCCGGTGTTGCGGTGACTGCGTGGCGCAGGTCTCCGGCCTGCGCAGGGCAAGCCGGAGACATGCCCCACGCATCCGCACACACTTTAGCGAGGTTCAGAATCGGTGTCCCTAGTTGCCGCCCATCTGCTCATCGGGAATCTGAAACGAGACGTTAAAGGCGGTAGCAGGCAGTTCGCCGTGTGCAACCCGATCGGCGATGACCGCTATTGCCATCCGCTCAGTCTTGCTGATCGCCTCGTCGCGAGTGCTTCCATAGCTCATGACTCCTGGAAGCTCGAGAGCCTCGGCGATCCAGCGTCCGTCGTCTTCCCGTTCAAGTTCTATGGTGAGCGTCCCACGGGCCACAAATTGAGAGAACCCGCGGGAGGCGTCGAAGGGCACAAAACCCCTTCCCGCTTCCCGCAGGTCAATGTCGCGAGGATTCTAAAGGCCGGCGAGCCTACTTCGCGCGATTGGCGACGAATTCTCTCGGCTGTCCCTGACCGCCTGCGGTCTTGAACTTGATTTCATCGCCGGCGATGGTCCCGGTATAAGTGCGCTCACCGCGCTGCGAAGTCACCTTAAAGGAGATGGTGTCCCCGGTGACCTTGCCATCGGCTATCGCGACGTCTCCGCCCTGGCCGC
>JBOGMR010000373.1:0-3540 GCA_050746825.1 Bryobacteraceae bacterium
GGATAGAAAGGACTTGTCAGTTTCTACAAAGTACTTTACCGGACGCTAGTGATGTAGTATGACGCCTCGGCCCTCGTCAAGTACGGCGTTCCAAGCGGAAAACCCGGACAGAAGGAGCGCTCGCCGCAGCCGGCGACGACTGCTCCCATATCTCGCGCTTTTTGAACCCATTTTTTGAAGTTTGCGTAGTTCGGAACACTCGTATTGACGTCGAAGGAAAAGTAAGGCTCGAGTAGAGGGTAGTGGTCGAGGAGCGCGTCGTTAATGGAGCAGTCGTACGGGCTATCTTAGCGACTTGAACGACAAGGCGTGTTGGCGGACGTTCCTCTGAAATCTGCCAGCCTGCTCTCCGCCAGCCTTTATTCGTGCCGAAGGGCAATCATTGGATCGATGCGCGCTGCCCGGCGCGCCGGAAGCCAAGCCGCCAGAACTGCGATGATGCCTAGCAATGTCATGGCCGCCGCATAGACCCTGGAGTCCAAGGCATGCACTTCGTAAAGCAGTCCCCGCAGGAGACGGGACGAAAACAAAGATCCCATTAAACCAATCGTGAGGCCCACGAAACTCCAGCGCGCGGTGTTCGACACCACGAGCCGCGCGATTTCACCTCGTGTGGCTCCAAGCGCAATCCGCACTCCAATTTCGCGTGTACGTTCGGCCACCAGAAACGCAACGAGGCCATAGATCCCGATTCCTGCGAGTCCGAGTCCGACAAGCGCAAATAGAAAAAGCAACGTGGTCTGGAATCGGGCCTGCGTGTAGAATTGCCCGACCTGAGATTCCATAGTCTCCATCTTGAAGGGCACGCTCGCGTCGATCGCACGGAGGGCATTCCCCAAACTCTGCTCCGCGAATTTCCGGTTGACTCGGGTCCGAACGATCGCGGTCGCCCTCCGAGGCCAGGCGGGATCGCTGCTCCCCGCCATCCCCGCCCGAGATGTCTTGCGGACACGATAGAACTCGGGATTGGGCGCCTGATCCGGTCCCAGGTTGCGGACATCCGCCGCCACGCCAACAACAATACTCCGGCCGACCCGCTTGCCGATAGGATCATCGCCGCCAAAGACGCGGCGCGCCAGTGTTTCGTTGATGACGACATTGCTGGCGCCCGGTTCCCGATCCTCTTCAGCAAATGAGCGGCCCCGCAAGATAGTAATTCCGAGCGACTCAAAATATCCTGGCGACACCCAACGCCATTGGACATTCCCGGACATCCCCGGATCCCGCGCATTCCCGCCCGGATTAACCAGACCCGCGTAAGGCACTGTGCGCGGCGCAGGCCCAGGCGGCAGCGAATCCGTTAGCGCCACAGCGCCCGCGCCCGGCATGGCTCTCAGTCTGTCGCCGAGTTGGGCAAAGAATGCAAGCTGTTGTTCGTCCGTGGAGTATCGGTAGGCCGGAAGAGTGAAACTTGCCGTGACGACATGTTCCGGATTGATTCCGATGGGCGTGTTCTGTAGTTTCCACAGGCTCGTTACGAACAAGCCTGCTCCGATCAGGAGAAGGAAGGAGATCGAGACTTGGAGCGTGACAAGAATGGGCCGGAGCCACCCCTTCCGAAACCTGTTGATCCTCCCGCTACTGAGCGCTTCCCACAGGGACCCGTCGAGCATGGGAGCAAGCCCAAGCGTCAAGGCGGCGCCGGCCGACAAGGCTAGCGTGAATGTCAGCACGCGCAGATCAAGAGCCGCATCCTTGAGCCGAATCGTACCCTCCGGAGCAAGGGAAATGAAGACGCGCAGCAGCCACCAGGCCAGCGCGCATCCCAACGCACCGCCCACGAAGCTCAACAGACCGCTCTCGGTAAGCGCCTGGCGCAATAACCGCGTCCTAGAGGCGCCCAATGCCGCCCGGAGAGCGAACTCCGCGCGCCGCGCCGCCGAGCGCGCCAATAGGAGATTGGTAACGTTCGCGCAGGCGATCAGCACAAATCCGGCCACGGCAGCCAGCAGCATCCAAAGCGCAACCTTGTATCGCTGTATTTGCTGGTCGCGCAGCGGAACCACCTGAAGCTTCATTTCTCGGGCGAAGTTCGCGCCCACGCGAGCGGCGAAGTCGGCCCTGAACTGTTCCAAGGGGCTCTGCAACTCCGTCCGTGCGCCTTCGAGACTGTAGCCTCGCTGAAGCCTTCCGGCGACACCGATCATGATGTTCCGGCCGCGCTGTTGTGGCAGCTTCTGGGGCAGGAATACTTGAGCACTGGTCAGGTCCGGCGTCTCGAAGTCCGAAGGCAGTACCCCGATAATTTGGGTAGAGACCCCATCCACACTAATGCGCTTCCCAAGTACGTCCTGGCCAGAGCCAGACTGGACTGCCCAAAACCCGTGGGATATGAGCGCCACGGGAACCCCTTCTTTCCGGTCCTCTTCCGGCGCGAAGTTACGTCCGAGAGCCGGCCGGACACCGAGGGCCGGCAGAAAAGTCGACTCCATCCGCGCGCAATTCAGCCGTTGCGGGGAATTCCCGCCCACATCGCAGGCGACAACGCCGCTCCACGATGTCAGATCCAGGGCTTTTTGTGACTGCTTCCAATCCTGGTACGCCCCGTAGAACATGACCCCGCCGGTGTCCAGCGCCGGCATCGTCAATGACACGGATACAAGCCGGTCGCCGCGGAAATAAGGCAGGGGCCGGAAGAGGCTTCGATCCACTACACTGAACACCGCTGTCGCCGCGCCAATGGAAAGAACCAGCGCGGCCAGCACGGACAGAGCGAACCGGCGGTCGCGCCACAGCCCGCGCAACCCGTATGTCACATCCTTACCGAGATCATCCATCCAAACCCAACCCCAGGAGTCGCGGCTGCGTTCCCGCAACTGGAGCGTGTTCCCGAACTGTGTCCGCCGATCCTCTGGCATCATTGCCCGATGGGCCGCCAATTCCTCTTCGAGCTCACATTCGAGTTTCTCTCGGTGCAACAGGTAGTGAATCCGCCTCAGGATCTTTCCCATGGTCACTCCTTTCAGGCCAAGCGGAGGAT
Organism: Bryobacteraceae bacterium; assembly: GCA_050746825.1. Lineage (GTDB taxonomy): Bacteria > Acidobacteriota > Terriglobia > Bryobacterales > Bryobacteraceae > JBOGMR01. Next base: position 2,981 of record JBOGMR010000373.1, read on the forward strand.
CGTCTGAATCGCTGCCGTGACCTGTTTGTAATCCGCGAGTTCCCGCTTTAGCTTTCTTGTTCCATCCGCGGTGATGGTGTAGAGCCGTACTCGCCGGTTGGTCCCGGAGAGTCCCCACTCTGCCCCCACCCAACCTTCCAAAAGCATCTTTTGCAGCGTTGGATATAGCGAGCCTTCCTCGGCCTCCAAGACAGAATCGGAAAGTTCGCGAATTCGCTGCGCGATGGCATAGCCATGCAGAGTGTCATTTCTAAGAACGCGAAGGACGAGCATGACAAGCGCGCCCTGAGGCATTGGATGCCTAGGCATAGGATGAAGATATCATGACTTCACGCGAAAGCGCTGTGTCTCATGACTAACGCTGGTCTGACGCGCCAGCCAGCACGGGGCGTTGACCAATCCCGTCTGACACCACTGCCGCCTGACTTGCGCCCGGACGCCCTTCGCGCGAAGATCATTGAGAGAGGACTTGCTCCAGGGCTTCATGAATCTGATCCGCATAGGGTTGATTGCGGCGGCAGGACTGTTCGCCCAGGACGCCGACGAGATACGCTCGATCC
>JBOGMR010000374.1:0-4811 GCA_050746825.1 Bryobacteraceae bacterium
ACTACGTCCTCTGCGCGGATATCCTCGAGCACCTTCGAGAGCCCGTCTCTCTGCTGCGCAGCGCGTGGGCAATTCTCGATCCGCGCGGACGCTTGATTGCATCGCTGCCCAACAGCGGCAACCTCTACTTTCGCCTGAACATACTGTCCGGCCGCTTTCCTCAGGACGATAAAGGCCTGTTTGATCGTACACACCTGCACTTCTTCATGTGGAAAGGCTGGATCGATCTGCTCGCAGCCGGCGGATTTCAGATGGAATCCGTCGCGCCGACTGGAGTCCCGGTGAGTCTCGCGCCGCCGCGGTGGGAACAGACTGTCGCGGTGCGAGCCCTCGAGACCATGTCGTACTGGGCCGCACTCGCGTGGAAGAAGCTGTTCGCGTATCAGTTCGTTGTGGTGGCGCGACCGGAGAGCCCCGGATGAGCGCGGGCGCGAATCCGAAGGTTGTCGTCGTCATGCCTGCGTACAACGCGGCCAAGACGCTCCACATGACCTACGCGGATTTGCCTCGCGAGATGGTCGACCTGGTTATCCTCGTCGACGACGGCAGTTCCGACGAGACCGCGAAGGTCGCTAAGGATCTTGGCCTCGAGCTGTTCGTCCACAACCGCAACTATGGTTACGGCGCCAATCAGAAGACGTGCTATCGGGAAGCGCTGAAAGCGGGCGCCGATATTGTCGTGATGGTGCATCCTGACTATCAGTACGATCCCACCCTGTTGCCTGACATCATCAAGCCGATCAAGGAAGACTGCGCCGATGTGGTGCTCGGCTCGCGCCTGATGGGAACCAGTCCGATGGCGCAGGGCATGCCTTGGTGGAAGTACATTGCGAACCGCTCTCTCACCTGGCTCGAAAACAAGACTTTCGGGCTGAACCTGGCCGAGTATCATACCGGCTATCGCGCGTTCCGCCGCGAGGTTCTCGAATCGGTGAACCTGCAGATGAATTCCGACAAGTTCATTTTCGACCAGGAAATCATGGCGCAGATTGTCGAGCTGAAAATGCGGATCGCTCAAGTGCCCGTGCCGACGCGCTACTTCGCGCAGGCCTCGTCGGCGTCCTTCGGGCAGAGCACGGTGTACGGCCTGTCGATTCTCTGGCTGTTGTTGCGCTATTGGCTGCACCGCTCCGGGCTGCGCAAGCAGCGGCAGTTTGAAAGCTTGGAAAGGCGCTATCGCGGCAGCGCCGCACCGGCAGGGACTTCGATTTGATCACACCGGCGCGGCGGACGCTGCTCGAGTTCGTCCTGATCTTCCTGCTCGCGGCCGTCCTGATCTGGCCTTTGTTCAAGATTAAATACATGGAGCATTGGGACTCCATTGAGGCGACCTTCATCGCCGACGCGCGGTTCCTCAAAGAAAACTGGCCGCACCCCAACTGGCAGCCGCTGTGGTACGGCGGCACGCGCTTCGATTTTGTGTATCCTCCGGCGCTGCGCTACGGGACCGCGGCGCTGGCCAAATTCTATCCGATGACCGAAGTGCGCGCCTATCACATCTATACCGCGTTCTTCTTCTGCATCGGAATCGCCGCGGTGTATCTGTTCATGTACACCATAAGCGGATCGCGCACCGCGGGCTGGCTTGCAGCCGCGGCCACAGCGCTGCTATCGCCGTCTTTCCTATTCCTCAAAGAAATGCGGATCGATTCCGGATGGTTGGTGCCGCAGCGGATTGGCGTTTTGGTGCGTTACGGCGAAGGTCCGCACATGACCGCGCTCGCGCTGCTGCCGCTGGCGCTCGCTCTATCATTTCGCGCGCTGGAAAGATGGCGGCCGGCGAGTCTCGCCGCAGCGGGCGTTCTGAGCGCGCTGGTGGTTTCCAACAACTTTTACGGCGCCACCGCACTCGCCCTCTGCTTCCCCGTGATCCTCTGGGCGGTCTGGATCACTCGTCTCGACCGGGGCATCTGGATGCGCGCGGCGGGCATCGTTGCGCTTGCCTATGGCCTCACCGCGTTCTGGCTCGTTCCCGCGTATTTCGAAGTGACGCTGAATAACCTGAAACTCGTGGCGGAGCCGGGCAACTCGTGGTCGATCTGGGTTTGGCTGGCAGCGTGGGTAGCATTCCTCACAGGGAGCGAGCGCTGGGCGCGCGGCCGCGTCGATCGAATCTCCGCGGTGATCACCTGGGGACTATTCGTCTTCTTCGCGATCATCGTTCTCGGCCACTACTACCTCAACTTCAGGGTCATCGGCGAACCCACCCGTCTCGTGCCGGAACTCGACCTCGCAATCATTCTGTTTGCCGCGGAAACCTTACGATGGCTTTGGAGCCGCGCTCCGGACGTCCGTGCGGCGCGCATCGCTCTTCGCACGATCGCTGTGGCCGCGGTTGTCGTCGGCTTCTCAACCACGTTCGACTGGGTGAGCCAGTCCCGGAAACTGTTTCCGCGGGCGCTGAACCACATGGACCGCATCGAGTTCAAGATTCCGGATTGGATCGCGAAAAACTATCCGGCCTCGCGCGCTCTGGCGACGGGGTCGGTGCGGTTCTGGTACACCGCCTGGCACAGCCTCGCGCAGATGGGCGGAGGCTCCGAACAGGGTCTGATCAATCACACCATCAACCTCGCTTATCTGCGCGTCATGCTCGACGAGAGCGCCGAGCGAGCGATCCATTGGATGCAAACCTTCGGTGTCGACCTGGTGATCGTTCACGATCAGCGATCGCAGGAACTCTACAAGGATTTCGTGAACCCTCGAAAATTCGACGGCGCAATGCCCGTCGTGTACGACAACGGCGCGGGAGACGCAATCTACCTGGTTCCCCGGCGTTGGCGTTCACTGGCACGGGCGGTCGAGACCGAACGCATCAAGGGCATTCCCTACAGGCGCGCCGAGCTCGATCCCGAAGTGCTACGCCGCTACGCCGAGACGCTTGAAAAAGGACCTGACGCGCCAACCTCCACCGAATGGCAAGGCGCGGACGCCCTGCGTGTGCGCGCGCCGGTGAGCGCGGGCCAATCGATTGTGGTCCTGATCACGTATGACCCGGCCTGGCGCGCTTATTCGGCTGGCAGGTCTCTTCGCACCGGGCGCGATGTGATGGGGCAGACTTTGATCGAAGCTCCGCCGGGCGATCATGACATCCGCCTGGTGTTCGAGACGCCTCGCCAGGTCAAACTGGGCCGCGCCCTGACCGCGCTTTCGGTGGTGGCTGTGGCGACCCTGGTCTTCCTCGCGGTGCGGCGCAGGGGGACGCCCGCGTGAAGCTGCTTTCCGCGCCCAACGTCGCGATCGCGGCGTCTCTGTTCGTTTTGAACGTCGCGCTGAACGCGCCGCTGTTCGAGGCCGGCGAGACGCGATTCCGCGATTCCATTGAAGGGGGATACGCCTCCATGGCGCGCTTTGTCGCCGCGCATCCGAATCCGTGGGGTTGGAACCCGACTCAATATTGCGGCCTGCCGACTCAGTTCACCTATGTGCCGGGCTTGCCTTACCTCGCGGCGCTTTTCATCCGCCTGCTTCCTGGCGCGCCGCCCGAGCATGTGTATCGAGTCGTCGCAGCAACGCTCGCCTGCCTCGGTCCTTCGACTGTTTTCTTAGCTCTCGTCGTGTTCACCGGAAGCCGTTGGTGGTCTCTTGCCGCGGCCGTCGCCTACACACTATTTTCGCCGCTATACGGCTTGATCCCGACGGTGGATCGCGACCGCGGGGGCGGCGTGCACCTGCCGTGGCGTTTGCTGGTACTGGTCAAGTATGGCGAGGGACCGCACAACGCCGGCTTGACGTTGATCCCGCTGGCGCTGGCGGCGCTCTGGACGGCGGCCAGGAACTCGCGATTCGCGCACGTCTTGGTAGCGGCGGCGCTCGTTGCCGCAGTGGCGCTGACGAACTGGGTCGCCGCGCTCGCGCTCGCGTTCTGCTGTGCCATGCTGCTGCTGGCAACGCTGGGGACTCACGCTCTCACCGGCTTTCGTGCCTCGCGCGCGTTCGCGGCTGCGGGGCTGGCGTACGGGCTCGCCTGCTTCTGGCTCACCCCATCCTTCATCAAGACGATCGCGTTCAATTGGCCAACGGACGCGTTCAACTATCACCTGCAGCAACAGGAGCGTCTGCTATTGGCGGGGCTTGTCGTGGGTGTCGTGGCGGTCCGCCTCCTTTTTCAATGGCTCTTCCCGGGCGAGGTGTGGCTCTGCTTCCTGGGGCTGTGCTTCTTCGGTTTCGCCTGGGTGGTGGAGTGGTTTTATTCGGCTGGGGTGGCTCCGATTCCCGAGTCCCGCCGCTATGCGCTCGAACTTGAGATGTTTCTGATTCTGTTTGTGGTCGAGGTTTTCCGCCGGCTGTGGATCCGCGGCACGATTGTTTCGCGCGCCTCTGCGACGGCGGCTGCGGCTGTGATGATGGCCGCCGGTTGGAATCAGGTGAGCGGTTACGCGAGGCAAGGCGACACAGGCCGCCGTCCGGCGCCGAAGGAGCAGACCATCGAGTACCGGCTGGCGAAGCGAATCGCCGATACGCAACCCCGCGGCCGAGTGTTTGCTTCCGGCGGGCTGCGCTTTCGACTCAACTCCTGGTTCGACATTTCGCAGTTTGGGGGTGGCTTTGAATCCGGCCTGAGAAATCGAATCCCCCTCCACTTCGCTTATCAGATCCGCACAGGCATCGGCAGTAAACCGGCGCGAGACGGCCACGATGCCGCCGATCAACTGCGCGCGCTCGGCGTCGAATACGTCGTCGTCCATGGTCCCAAGTCGCGGGAGCACTACCGCGACTATCGCAATCCTGCGAAGTTCGACGGCGTGCTCGAGGTAATACATCGGGAGGAAGACGACACCATCTATCGGTCGCCGTTCACGTCTTTGGCT
>JBOGMR010000375.1:0-2616 GCA_050746825.1 Bryobacteraceae bacterium
AACTGCAACTGATCGCGAGCTCCTGCTTCCACTTCAGCTCCAGATTGTCGCGGCGGAACGCATAAACGAAGCCGTCTTTTGCCGTAGCAGCGACCAGCTTCTCCCCGTCCGCGGTCTCGAACAATACCGGCGACGATCCCCACTCGAGGTCAGTCTCCAGAGGTCTCACATCGAGGAAACGATGCGCCTTGATCTCGAGCGTGGTGGCGTCCAGGGCCATGAAGGTGGCTCCGAAGAAGCCGAGCTCCTGGTCCTGACCTCCTGTGCCGGAGGCCAGATAGAGAGTGTTCGTCTCAACGTCGATCGCCGGAGTGGACCAGACGCCGCCGCCGGCCTCGCCTTCCGGCGCGAGGTATCGGAACAGCGGCTCCTTCGGGTTCGCGAGGTCGATGCGAGCGATTCCTCCGCGCGTGAGCGGGCAGCCGCCGAGCGAAGCCAGACCGGCATAGAGAGATCCGTCATAAATAAAGAGCGAAGCCCACAGGAACGCGCCGCCCTTCGGATCGCTAATCCTTACCCTCCACAACTCATCACCGGTTGCGCGATTGAGCGCGTATACGTTCGAATCGCCGCCGGCCACATAGACAACGTCACCCTCCACGGTTGCCTGCGAAGCGACGCCGATGCCCGGAAAGCACACAGGGTCGTTGGGCGGTGGCGCCACACCGGCGAAAGTTCGCCAGCGTACCTCTCCGCTCGTCGCGTCAAGCGCGTAGAAAAAACCGTCCCAGGCGCCGGCGTACAGCGTTCCGTCGACCACAGTCGGCGCGGCCGAAACGGTCGTCTCTACCGAACGAATCCAGCCGTGATTGAGGCGCTTCACGCTGTCCTTTCCCAGCGTAGTCTCGTTTGGGTTGTAGCTGGTGTGCGCCAGATCCCGCAGATAGATCGGCCAGTCATCGGCAAATGCGAAATTGGCAATGAACAGCGCGAGAAACAGAAAGCGGATGGGGGGAGTTCCGATTGTCATGGCTTCTTGCTTTCGTTCAACCTTGCTTTCGTTCAATTAAGATAAGAAGAACGATGCCTTCATCGGGTGCTCAGTCGTTTGCGGTCAAGCGGGCGGAAGTGGAATTTCATAATTTTGCTTCACTGGGTGAACCCGAACGCGCTATCTCCGTCTACGCACAAGAAAACGAGCGGCGAGCCGCCGTGATTCGCAATCATTTGAACTTTATCGGCCGGATGTCGCCCTACCTGGAGATAGGCGCTAATGCAGGCCACACCAGTTATCTCCTTGCCAACGAATTCGGCGCGAGCGGCTTTGCGCTCGACATCTCGGCCGACGCGCTGCGGTACGGCATCGCGCTGATGGATCGTTGGGGGCTTTCGCGGGCCCCGGTCCGCCTGGCCGGCGACGCGGCCAGCCTTCCATTTCGCGATGGATCACTTCGTTTCGTGCTGGCTTTTCAGATGCTCAGCCAGTTCATGAATATGGAGAGCGTATTTCTGGAAGTCAGGAGAGTCCTGGCGCCCGGCGGGATTTTTCTTTTCGCCGAAGAGCCGCTCCTCCGTCTGCTCTCTCTGCGATTGTACCGCGCTCCTTACTACAATCTGATGCGGCCGTGGGAACGGAAGCTGCATGACTGGGGTCTGCTCGGTTATCTGGTGAGAGATGTCATCGGCGCGCAGCAGGAGGATAGTTTCGGCATCCGTCAGAATCACACCATGTATTTGAACGATTGGCACCGGCTGATCACCCGCCACTTCGTTGCTCACGAGTACGACGTATTCGTTCCGCAGCGCGGATGGGGCGAACGCGTGGTCAAGGATCTGGCGATCCGTCTGGATCCGCACCGTTCGGAATGGCGGGCCGCGCGGTTGCTCGGCGGCACACTCGCGGCAGTTTGCCGCAAGGCCGGAAATCCGGATGACCCGCTCGGCGGCTCGCTCGACCGCTTCGAGAGCTTTCTGCGCTGTTCCGATTGCGGCGGTGCACTCTTGCGAGACTCCCAGGATACGCTCACCTGCCGCGACTGCGGATACAGCGCCGCGAATGAGGGCGGGGTCTACAATCTGCTGCGCTCCGAGGAACGCGCCGAGTTGTATCCGGGCGACCGTCCGGACGTGATCGACTTCTGCCTGCCGAATCATGAAGCGCGCCTGATCGACGGCTTCTACGAATTGGAAGGCCACTTCGGAGGCAAGTACAGGTGGATCGGCGCGCGCGCCGCGGCGCAACTGGAGCGCGTACATCCGGGACCGCTGCGGCTTAGGATTCGCGGTCACGCGCACGAGCGATCCTTCGGAATGGGCCAGCCGGTCAAGATCGAGGTCTCGGCCAATGACCAGCGGCTTCCCGCCATGACGCTCGACCGCGCCGGCCTCTTCATCTACGAAGCCGATCTGCCCGACGCCGAAGACTATCGCATTCGCATCGCGTCCTCACCGGCATGGCAGGCGCCGCCCGATGATCGCGTCTTCACGGTGAACCTGGGAATGCTGAGGCTCATTCCCCGATAACGGTTGAGCAAGCTGATGCTGGTCGAACTGGTCATCGAGAACTACGCGCTGGTCGATCGGCTGCGCATCGAGTTTCATCCCGGACTCAACCTGCTGACCGGCGAAACCGGAAGCGGCAAATCGATCGTCGTCGACGCGCTCGGTCTGCTGCTC
>JBOGMR010000376.1:0-3601 GCA_050746825.1 Bryobacteraceae bacterium
GCCTTGCCCCACGCGGTCTTCTTCACTTCTTTGCCGCCAGCGTGTGTTTCGAATGACACCCGAAACAGGTGCTGCCCGCCGTCAACGCGGGATGCGAAGCCGGCAGCGTCGCGTGGCACTTTTGGCACTGCTGCAGCATCGCCCGGGCCGCGCGCGCGTTGTGCACACCATGACAAGTGGCGCAATTCGCAGCCCGCGTCTTCGATCGCGCCAGCACGAGCTTTCCGTGCTGGCTCGCCGAATACTCCTTCCCCTGTGCCGTATGGCAAGCCCCGCACAATGCCGGCGCTTCATCCGGCGCCGCCACCCGATCCGGCGCCACCGCGCCCGTCGACGTACGATGCTTCACGCTCGCGCCGTGACAGACATCGCAGCTCAGCCCCTTCTGAAAATGCGTGTGCGAGTAGAAATCCGCTACCTGCTCGGCATGACACGGCGCGCACAGCTCATGCACCTTTTGCCCGGCCAGCGGCAGAGTACAGAGCAGCAGCACCAGGCCAGCCTTCACGCCTTCCTCACCAGCTTGCGGTCGATCGAACCCAGGTTGGCCTTCCCCGCCAGGGCCATCGACAGCTTCAGTTCCGCGCCCAGCATCCACAGCACGCGCTCCACGCCCGGCTGCCCGAACGCTCCCAACCCCCACAACGGCGCGCGTCCCACCAGCACCGCCTTCGCGCCCAGCGCGAGCGCTTTCAGAATATCGCTGCCGCGCCGGATCCCCCCATCCATCATCACCGGAATCTTCCCGCCCACCGCCTCCACCACATCGGAAAGCGCATCCATCGTCGCGATCACGCCGTCCAGTTGCCTCCCGCCGTGATTTGAAACCACCACCGCCGACGCTCCCCGCTCTACAGCCAGACGCGCGTCGTCGGGCGACAGCACTCCCTTCAGAATCACTGGCAGCCCGCAAGCGCCCTTCACCCAGTCGATGTAATCCCACGTCATGTTCGCCGTGTGCGGCTGCCACATTGCCGGACGCGCCGGGTTGCGCGGCGCGCGGACCTCGCCTTCCTTCGGAACGCCCGAGCCCATGAATCCGTAATCGAAGCGATTCCGATTGTTGCGGTCGCGGTTCGATTGGTATTGATTGTCGACAGTGACCACGATCCCCTTCGCGCCACCCTCTTCGACGCGCCGCGCGTAGCTCGCTGCCGCCGCCTTATTTGCCTGTCCTGTGGTGTTCGTCCACCACATCACGGGCTGCCCCTCGGCGATCAGCTTCTGAGTTCCGGTACCTGTGCAAATCAGGGTGTTGGTCTTGACCGCAGCGCGCGCTACGGTCGCGTCGGCATCCGGCATCACCAGGTTCTTGCCGCCGGTCGGCGCAATGAGAATCGGCTGTTCGAGCTTCAAACCCAGAAGCTCGGTCGACATATCCACCTTGCTCACATCGGTCATCACGCGCGGCACCAGGAACCACCGCGCATACGCATCGCGATTGGCGCGCAGCGTCAGCTCATCCTCCACGCCGCCCGCGATGAAGTCGTACGCCATCTTGTGCAGCTTGCGTTTCGCGACCTCCTCGAACTCGTGCACGTTAACTGGGCCCAGCACCTCGCCGGACGGATTCTGCCCGAAAAGTGGAGAGCCTACGACAAACCCGGCCAACGCTCTGAAACATTCCCTGCGATTCACGTTTTCCCCCTCGACCAATCCTTTGCGCGCTCCGACGCCTCCTGCACCAGAAATCCCATCTTTGGATGGGTCGGCTCGAAGTCCGCGTGCAGCCCGTGTTCCTCTAGCGCCTCGCTTGTGACCGGCCCGATCGACGCGATCCGCGTCTTGCGCAGCCCCTCCAGCACTCGCTCCTCGATGCCTTCCTCGGCAGCCACTCGCAGCAGGTGATCCACCTGAATCGACGTGGTGAACATCGCCAGATCGAACTCGCCCGCAGCCACGCGCCGAGCCGCCTCTCTTAGCGGTCCGGTATCCTCCGGAAGGTCCCACTGATACACGCTCACGCAGGTCACCTCGGCGCCGCGCGCGCGAAATCCGGCGACCAGCTCGGGACTCGGCTTGCCGTATTCCTGAATCGCGATGCGCCGCTCGGGGCGCCGTTCGGTCACCTGCAGCACTTCACGCCACGTGTTCGGCTCGGGCGCCGCCAGCGCCGGCGTCAGACCCATCTCGCGCAGGGCCGCAACTGGCTTCGGCCCGCGCGCCACTACCGTGATCGCGCGCAGCGCCTCGACGAAACGCTCCGGCGGATAACGTTCTTCGATCACACGACGCAAAAGCCGCGTTCCTACGCCGGTCAACAGCACCAGCATTTCGAAATGGCCGACGAAGAGTTTTTCGGCGAACGCGAACGCTTCTTCGTTGCGGTCGAGCGGCGCCTCACGCATGGACGGGGCGACGAATGGTTCGCCCTGCCGCATGCGAATGAGCTGCGCCATCTCCGCCGCGCGCCGGCTCTCAAGCGAAAGCACCCTCATGCCGCTGAACGACATGAAGGTATTATAAGGGGCGGTGCAGTCCCTACTTCCATTCCCAGAGCTGCGAGCGAGTGCCCCCTTTTGCGTCCACTTCGTATTCGAAGATTGCGGCTACCTTGTTCAGCCCTGACCATGCCGGAGACGAGCTCTGATAGTACACAGCGCCACGGTAACTCACCGCGCCGCCCGGCTTGATCGTGCCCACACCTTGGCCGACCCATGTGGCCATTTCTCCTCCCTTGCCCATGACAATGCCCTGCCCCTCTCCGTACAGGCTACCGTCGGGCCGGACCACGGACCAGTAGGTGCCGGTCTCTGTTTCCTCGACTCCAACCAATCGCCCATTTGCTTCAAAAGAGGTTTCCATCCGTAGCCCGCCACCGCGGTTCGGCAGAACTCGCCGGTTTGTTACCTTACCTGTCGATTCACCTACCTTGTCGCCTTGCATTCGTTATATTCTCCTTTCGCTTCGATGCTTCAAATTCCGATCTGGCGGCGCACGATCCGCACGCCCTCAACCATCGCCCCCAGTTTGCGCCTCGCGGCCCACCGCGCTGTTTGGCTCAGACCGCAGTCGGGCGCGAGAACGAGGCGGTCGGCGGGCGCGAATTCCAGGCACTTGCGCACACGCCGCGCGATCTCTTCGGACGTCTCGATATAGTAGCTCTTTACATCGACGATCCCAACTGCTGCGTCCATCCGTTTGGCGATCTCGCCGATGATCTCGAGCTCAGCGAACTCACGGCTCGCCATCTCCACGTGCATCTCGTCGACGCGCAATTCGAGGAATGCCGGGAACAGCGGCGCATACTGCCGCGGCGCCACTGCACGCGCCTTATAGTTGCCAAAGCACAGATGTGTGGCCAGGCGGCATCGCCCCACAACGCCCTCGACCGTCCGATTGAACAGGCTCGCCAGGCGCTTGGTGTCCTCGCGATATCCGTAGCAGCTCATGGAAGGCTCATCGACGCAGATCTCGCGGCAGCCGGCGGCGACGAGCGCCTCAAGTTCGGTTCGGACGATTGGCACGAGAGCTTCGGCCAGCGACCAGCGATCCGGATATTGGGTGTTCGGTTCGAGGCGCCCGCTCAGCGTGTACGGTCCGGGCACGCTTGATTTCAGCGCAGAGGCGGCCGGCGCGAGGCGCTTCAGCAGCTCGAACT
>JBOGMR010000377.1:0-5466 GCA_050746825.1 Bryobacteraceae bacterium
CGGTGTGCGGATCGCCATGGAGTCTCTGGAGAAGAACACCGCGCGCCTTCCCACCGTTGAGATCGTTCCGCCCACTGAACTTGTAGGCCGATCGACGGTCGAGTGCATCCAGTCTGGGCTTTACTACGGCAATCGCGCAATGGTTAAAGACTTGACGCGTGAGATCCGCCACCAGACCTTTCGGAACGAGCCGGTGGTCGTGATAGGGACGGGGGGGTTCTCGCGCCTCTTCGAACGAGAACATCTCTTCGATGCCCTGCTGCCCGACCTGATTCTGATCGGCCTCGAGCGCGCCCTGTTTCTCAACACTGACGCGAGCCGACCATGGACGGAACGGGCGACGGACGTTCCGTAATGAGCGCCGCGCCCCCAGGGCCCCAAACGACGCTCATACCAGGTGCCACCGTAACGGTGTCGTCCGTTCGCGCGTAATGATCTTCTTCGCTTCGAGATCGAGCTGAACAGTCTTCAACCACCAGCCGGCCTTGGCGCCACCTGGGAAGAGATCGCGCGTTAAATGAGGCAACACCGCGCGCAACATTTCAGTCTCAGTGAAACCTGGATTGCTGAGCGGTAACACCTTCAAGAGTGTTCGCCGCATGGCCCGGTAATGTGCGGCGTCGACGCTACGGCTCTTTCCGGGATGGTTGACGTTCTCCACAACGACTCGGGCCGTACCTCCAGTGTTATTGGAACGTCCTGATGACCGTCGCGATGCGGCTCGCTTTGATGCAGTCGCCCCGAGATTACTCCTGTATGGTCGCCCAGGGGTTGACCGACAACCCGACACGGCGCGCAACAGTCGTGGCCGGGTCGGACGGAGGTGACCTCAGCCTTTGTGTCCGTCCCGCGCGCTCCTCGCTGCGCTCGTCGCTGGGCGCGGTCCGTACACGTCGATCGAAGAATCCAGCCGCGCACTCGCCGACGAGCACCCCCCCATGCCGTATCAACGAGATTTCTGGCCGGCCACGCCGCCTTGAATAAATGCCGCGAGATCTTCGACACACGTGCACGTGAGCAATTGTCCGTGGCAGCGCGGGCATTCCTCGCCGTCACAGCCGGGCACGTGCAGTTCTCCTTTGATCACGCGGCAATCGTGACAGGCATGTTCGTTAGCATCCTTCTTGGATCTCGGCGCCATTCGACAGCGTCCTTGGTATAGGCGGCGGCTGCTGCAGTGCGGCACTGACCAAGTGGTCTGGGACAACGAGGAGGACGAACAGCGAGGCCGCCAAGAACATTCGACAGCAAAGCATGAAGATCGTCGTGTGCTCTCTAGTCGGCCCCATCGAGCTGGAGCCACTGGCCCTGGTGCCAGTACCAAATCACAGAAGCCTTTCCAACGAACGCATCGTTGATCCCGTCATGATCAAGTGGGGGTAGTTTGGATCTACCGGCGTCCCCCGCATACTCTCGAATGACCGCTGGCGACGCGACGTCGATGGCTCTCGAAAAGCCGATCTGCCTTCCTATCACCACCTGGAGGTAGGTTGCATCCAGTGTCGTAGCCACTTCCGCGATGCTCGTTGCACTACTGTCCCAAAACACGAGAATCGTCGACGACAAGTCCCTAGAACACAGCACCGCCCAGTCAACGATAGGGCCATCATTGAAGCGTCCACGAACCACGTTGCGCTGCGCTGTCGCGCCCCACGGTTGAGGGATCGCGCAGCGTCGGCGAATCAGCGCTGTTCGGATCGCATCTGGAATGCCGACGAGTGCAGCGGGTTCGATGCGCTTCGTGTCGCGATTGGCCTGTTCCCACGCGGCGGCCGGGGGCAGCTGGGTACCGAATAACAGAGCGGCGACCAAGATCGCTATCATCGACATTCAACGATCAGCGGTTTCGGTCACTTACCAGTAGACTGACAAGCCTATCCTGGGTCGCGCTGCGCGGCTCGCTGAAGAGATCAAGAGCATACTTACTGTATCGGACCCTGGGGCCGGCACTTACATATCCGTCTGCCCCAGTGCCCGCCGCCTCATCACGCGAGATTTTCAGGCTGGCCGTGGCGAATAGTGGCTCCCAGCCATCGCTCTGCAATTCCATCCCAGGATGACGCGCCGCACCTGTCCGCGCCTTCGCTTCCGCTCGGCTGCGCCTCGCGTCGCTCCGCGGTGGTACGTACAGCCGCCCTACACAGAATCGCCTTGGCACGAACTGCCCATTGATGTCCGTGGCACACAGGACGGCGTTTATCGCCCGTTGGCCCTCAAAGCCCGATGACCGCTCAGGATGCTTTCGATCTCGTCGATGGTGAACTTGTTCAATCCGATGATTCGTGTTTCTGCGCGAAACGGAGGCGGAACGATGGCGCGGGCGTCCTCCTTGCTGTCCACATCGACGATCATCCAGGCGCTGTGGTTGCCGTCTTTGCATCCCCAGTCTGCCTGGCCTAGGAAATGGGAGCCGCTTGATAGAAACACATGAACCACTCGGGCGCAGGCTTGCACTTCGGGTTCATGAGGCACTTCGATCAGAAACTTGGACATCGGCACTGCTCCTGGTGTGCTGCTGGTGTCTTGACTCTCGCGCACAGTGGCATCGTTTCCTCATCAGCAGTCGCAAGCTAAGTTTACTAGGCAACGCTGCGCAAACGATGGCGACGCCAGCAGCAGTGGGATCAGGAGGACGTGGGCGCGCGGTGCGCCGCCTCATCGACAAGATGTCCGGCTGGGTGGCGCAGGTTCTTCACAGCGCCAAGGTCGATTTCTCGGGCGCCACGCAGCCTTTTAACCGCGCATTCGCTCCGCTCGGCTTCAAGTCGCCATGGTCAGCTGGAAATCTCGGCGATGAGACACGTCGCGCCAATAGCGCCCGGTCATCGCAGCGGCAGGACTGATCCCCTAGAGGGTATTCACGCAGCCCTTAACCGCGCCTTCGCTTGCTCGCTACGCCTCGCGGCGCTCGCGCGGTAGTACGTACAGGCGACCTTCGCGGAATCGCAGTCGGCAGGAGGGAGTACCTGGCGCTGGCGTTCGCCGCTTGTGCCGCCTTGTCGCGGCGGGCGGGAGGGCGTCTCCGAGCGCAGTCGAGGTCGTCACAGGGATATAGTCACTGTCATGGCGACCATTGGACTCATTGGCGCTGGAAACATCGGCAGCCAGCTCGCTCGATTGGCGCTGGCGCAGGGGTACGACGTCGTCCTCAGCAATTCACGCGGGCCGGAGACGCTAACCGCGCTCGTCGCCGGACTCGGCCCGAAGGCGCGAGTGGCAACGGTGGTCGACGCCGCAAAGGCCGGAGACATCGTCGTGGTGACGATTCCGCTGAAGCACTACCGGACCGTGCCTGTTGAGCCGCTCGCCGGGAAAGTCGTGATCGACACGATGAATTACTACCCCCAGCGTGATGGCCGCATCGCGGAACTCGACAACGAGTCCACCACGACCTCCGAACTCCTCCAAGCGCATCTACCAACGTCGAAGGTCGTCAAGGCGTTTAACCATATCTACGCCGCCCAGCTCACGACCGATGGGCGACCTGCCGGCACGGAAGGCCGCCGGGCATTAGTCATCGCCGGCGACGACCCCGGGGCCAAGGCGACGGTGACGAGTCTGATCAACCAGTTCGGATTCGACGTCGTGGATGCCGGTCCGCTGAAGGAGGGGTGGCGGATTCAGCGTGATACGCCGGGGTACGGCCCGCGCCGCACGGCAGAGCAATTACGCAACGACCTCGCTGCGGCCAAGCGGTACGGGGAGCGGTAGTCCCGACCGGCGACCGAGCGCGCGGCCGGAGGAACCGTATCCAGATCGGCGTCACACGTTACTTATCCGCCAACCGCAGGTTCGCGTGTTCGCGTTCTCTAGCGCTGGATGATCCGTACGCGCACCTGAGGTACCGAATATTCCTGAAGGGAAGGGGGCTGCGTGACAAGGCTCGGATTTACTTGCAGCGTGCCCTGGCACCGCATCCGGCGCTGACGCGAGCGCAACAGGCGCTAGCGGAACTGGACGAGTGACCGCTTCTCTCGATTCGATGTTGCCTCGATGGAGCGAGTGAGTGACATGCAACTCCAGATGAAAGGAGGGCCCTCAGAAGATGGATCGCGCGGCCAACCACCCACAAGTCCATCAGCGGACGTCACAGCGTCGGTAGAGGACGGCGAAACCCTCTCCCGGTTTCCATCTTTGCGGCTGCTCCCCTTCGGCCATGGCGATCAGGCGTAACGTACGAGACCGCCATTGTGTATGCGGCCATCGCAAGGATCTTTCACAAATTACAGCTTGACCATAGGGAGCGGCGTCAGTGGATGCCTGCGGAACCGATCAACAGTCAGTTCGACAAGGCGCCAATGGAAGCCCGCGTTCGGCCAGGTGGTGAACAGTGACTCGATGAAGGTGCGGGCGAGGCCGAATCGTCGGAAGCCGCGCGACACGTCGATCCAATCGGCGCGCCGAAAGACTTCGACGAGCGAACCAGGATCTGCTTGAGCATGCGTGATCTTGTGATGATTGACAATCATGGCCTCGATTTCGGGGATCCAGTCCACTCGCGAGCGGGACGCGAGGTGCTCGCGCGCGAGCGAAACGGACGGCGCGATGTAGTCGAAGGTGTGGTCCGTCCAGATCCCGAGGTCGTGAAGGACCGCGGCGATCGCGATCTTCTCGAGGTCGGCTCCGGCGTCTCCCGCAATCGCCACACACAGGTTCACGACTCGATACACATGGTTTCGGTACGCGATGAAGTCGTGCCCCAGCGCTGATGTGTACTAGTCGAGTAGCTAAGCGGGACCGCGCGGTTCCAGTTCGCGGGGTTGCGCAGGGCGACGCTGGCCGAGCGCAGCGCCGAGATCGGCAGCGGGAGCACGCCGCGGAACGGCGCAGGGCTGATCGCGACCGACGCGGCGGCGAGCCCGCGCCCCGCGAGAATCATGGTCAGCAGGCCCCCGAAGGAGTGGCCGATGATCACGGGTTTCCGATGCAGGCGGCGGATGATCGCCTCCTCGTAGGCGGCGATCTCGCCGATCCCCTTGCCTGCGCTGCTGCCTTCGATGCGACGGGCAATCGCGCAATGTCTTGTGAACGCCGCGTAAGACTGATGTAACCCCGCGTTTACATCTCCTGCGAGATTTCTTGTGGCCCACAGAAGTTTTCCGCGTCGCTTGGCATCGCCGCGGACTCCTGCATTCTTTCCCTCGCGTTACAAGCCTGTTACACTTCAGTCCGGCCATGGCAGACACCGTTGAGACTCCTTTTCGCAAGCGTCTCGACGCCTTCATCAAACGAGCGAAACGTATCCACAAAGGCGACATCGAGGCGTTGCACGGCACCCGCGTGGCTTCACGACGACTGCGTGAATTGGTACCGCTCCTCCAGCTCGATCCCGACACTTCCGGAAAACTCGGCCGTCAGCTCGGCAGAGTCACCAAGCGACTTGGCAGGGTGCGCGAACTGGATGTTCTGCTGCTGGTGATCGAGGAGCTGAGTCGTGATGGTGGGTATTCGTCGACAGCCTTGAAG
>JBOGMR010000378.1:0-4915 GCA_050746825.1 Bryobacteraceae bacterium
CCGCCTGGCACGCCACCCGCATCGATCCCGCCGTCGCATTGCGAGGGGATTGACCGGAAACCAATAGCAAATCGCCCGGTGAGCAATCGCCGTTACCGGCACTCACCCTCCCCAACCATCACACGCGCCATCCACGCCCGCTGCCTTTTACCACAAGCAGTGGATTATTCTAGTCTGCATCCATGTCCACCAAGTCAGGTCGAGCGTCGTCGAATGACAGCGAGGGTTGGCAGGAGGCGCTCCGCAGGATTGAGGAGGCGGAAAAGTCGAATACCCGGATCCTCGATCTAAGCGGTCTCGGTCTTAACGCGATCCCCGGCTCGCTCGCCCGCCTCACCAATTTGCGGGGGCTCTCTCTCGACAACAACCAGCTCACCGCGCTCCCCGACTCGCTGGCCCGCCTCACCGCGCTCACCCAACTGTTCCTGCACGGAAACCCGGGGCTCGGAATCCCCGATGAGGTCCTTGGCCCCACGTGGCCGGAAGTTATCCAAGGCAAGCCGCCCAAGCCGCCGAAACAGATCCTCGCCTACTACTTCAGCCAGCGCGCCGAATCCCGTCCGCTCAACGAAGCCAAGCTGATCCTGGTCGGTCAGGGCCTCGTCGGCAAAACCTCGCTCGTCAAAGCGCTCACCACCGGCAAGTTCAACAGCCGCGAAAAAACCACCGAAGGCATCAAGATCAGCGACTGGCCCTGCCCGCTCGCCAAAAACCGAAAGGTCACCCTGCACATCTGGGATTTCGGCGGCCAGGAGATGATGCACGCCACCCACCAGTGCTTCCTTACCAAGCGCACCCTGTACCTGCTCGTGCTGAGCCGGCGCACCGGCGGCTACGACAAAGAGGCCGACTACTGGCTCCGCCTGATCCGCGCCTTCGGCGGCTCCGACGCGCCGGTCCTCGTGGTCCTCAACAAGCAGACCTCCGAGCCCTTCGACGTGAACCGCGGCGGCTGGCTCGAAAAATACGTCGCCAACATCCGCGGCTTCGTCGGGACCGACTGCACCGATGCGAAGACCATCACGCAATTGAAGCGCAAGATCCAGGAACAGCTTCAGCACTTGAAGGACGTGAGCGCCCCATTTCCAGCCCGCTGGTTCGCCATCAAGAACGAGCTGTCCGGGATGTCCGACGATTACCTGAGCTTCGACGACTTCCGCCAGACCTGCGCAAAGCACAAGGAGCCCGACCCCGAAAACCAAATCGCCCTCGCCGGCTTCCTGCACGACCTCGGCATCGCGCTCAACTATAAAGAGGACCCGCGCCTCCGATTCCACGTGCTCAAGCCCGAATGGGTCACGCAGGGAATCTACGCGCTGCTGCACGGCTTCGTCGCAAGCAAAGGCCTCTTCACCCGCAGCGAAGCGCAAGCTCTCCTGGCGAAGAAACACTATTCGGCCGACGCCGCCGACTTCATCCTCGGACTGATGGAGCAGTTCGAGCTCTGCTTCAGGCTGGACGACTCGCAGAAGCGCATCCTGATCCCCGAACTCCTCGGCGACCAGCAGCCGGATGCCACGCGCGACTTCCAACCCGCCGCCTGCCTCAACTTCGGCTACCAATATCCGATCCTCCCCGAGGGACTCCTCCCGCGCTTCATCGTGCGCACGCATCATTTGAGCGACACCGCCACGCGCTGGAGAAGCGGCGTCATTCTGCGCGACGGCTCAACCGCCTGCCGCGCCCTGGTGCGCGCGGACGCGACCGCCGAACAGGTGCGCGTCCACATCGACGGCCCCGAACCGTCACGCCGCGAACTGCTGGGAGTGATCCGCTACAACTTTGAAGTGATCCATGCAGGCTTCGAGTTCAAGCCGTCCGAGCTGGTCTACCCGCCGGGCGGCCCCGACAGTCCTCTCAAGGTTGAGGCGCTACATGCAATTCAGCGCAGCGGCACCCCGACCATGCCGGTGCAACTCCCGGACGGCAACGTGATCACGCCGCAAATCACCGACCTGGTAAAAGACGTCGAACCGCTCCCGCCTCCGCTCAAGCTATTCCTGAGTTACTCACACAAAGATGAGAAGCACGTTGACGAACTGCGCAAAGACCTCAAACTCCTCGAGCGCAGCGGCCTCATCCTCCCTTGGTACGACCGCAAGCTCATACCCAGCGAGAAATGGGAGCCCCGCATACTACAAGAACTTAACGACGCCGACGCGATCGTCCTCCAACTCAGCCGCGACTTCCTCGCGTCCGAATTCTGCGTCTCAACCGAGCTCGAAACCGCCATCCGCCGCCGGGAGGCCGGCGAAGCGTTGCTCATCGCATACGTCTTGCACGATTGCGGCTGGAAAGAGACAAAGCTCGCGAAGTTTCAGATCCTGCCCAAAGATGCCAAGCCGCTCGCTGACTGGAACCACAAACACAAATACTGGCGCGCCGTCGCCGAAGGAATCAAGACAGCACTAAAGCCGCTCCAGCAGCGCGTGGGGCAGGTCTCCGGCCTGCCCAGACCCTTTCGCGAAAACCGCCGCCGTTGATCCCCAAAGACTTACGCCGCTTCGTCGCCCCCTCCCTCCGGCGTTCACGGCCCCACCCCACTCTCCTAACCTTCTTTCCCCTCAATCACTTGCCCTGCTTTCCGCCCCGCCGAAGCCCGTTCCCCCACCCCTCACCTGCTACCTTCAAATCGAAAGGACAATTCCATGATTTCACAACGTAAACTCGCCTCCTCCCGCGCCAACGGCGCCAAATCCCGCGGCCCCGTCACCCCCGAAGGTCGCGCCAAATCCTCCATGAACGCCCTCAAACACGGCCTCACCGCCGAAACCCTCGTTGTCGACGGCGAAAATCCCGACGAGCTCCCCGGCTTGATCGCCATGACCGTCGACTACTTCCAACCTCAAAACGATTTCGAAACCGAGCTCGTCCTCGAGCTCGCCGCCATCCGCTGGCGCCTCCGCCGTGTCCCCAAAATCGAGACCGGCCTGTTCGACAAGCGCCAGGCCTTCGCACAAATCTTCGTCACCGATTACGCCGAGGTCTCCGGCCAACAGCGTCTCGGCGAGATTTACCACGGCATCGAAGAGTCACTCGACCTGCTCACCCGCTACGAGACCCGCCTCCAGCGCCGCTACAACCAGGCCCTCGCCAATCTGCTGAAACTCCGCGCCGCAGCCGCCAAGCCGGCTCCCACCCCCGCTCCGCCCGACCAAAAAGAAAACGCGCTAATCGAACCCAATCCCAAATCCGGACACCAGGACGTCGTCCACCCCCCGGATGGTCCTCGATATCGTCCTTCATCCGCGTTGCTCCGCGCCCTGATCCACTCCACCACCAGGCCCGAGGAACCGAATGATGTCTAACTAACCCGGCTGCACTCCGTGTCCGTTGCAACCCCGTCCGCGCCGGGCGCGTCCCACCACGTGTTGCAACTGGTATAATCTAGGGAATCGCACCTCGTCGCATGAAGCAACTGATATTGTGTTTTCTCACTGCGTCCGCGGTGTGGGCGGCGGATTTCGCCACCGGCCAGGCAGCCCGTATGGTGATTGGCCAGGAGACGTTCACCGCGCAGAAGCCCGGCGCAACCGATGAGTTGATCGGCGGCGTCAGCGGCCTCGCCTACGCGGCAGACAAACTCTTCGTGGCCGACTCCAATCGCGTCGGCGCGGCCCCGCTCAACCACCGCGTTCTGATCTTCAACGACTTGTCCGGCAGTCTGCCGCAGCCTACCGACGAGTTTTCATTCGACCGTCTCTGTCCCGCCTGCCGGGGCAAGGCCAACGTCGTGGTGGGCCAGCCGGACTTCGAAAAGACAGAATACAGCCTGACCCAACGCGGCCTGCGCCTGCCCACCGCCGTCGCCTCCGACGGACGCATTCTCGTCGTTGCCGATACGGAGAACAACCGCGTGCTCATCTGGCGCACCATTCCAACCGCCAATGGTACGCCCGCCGACGTCGTCGTCGGCCAGCCGGATTTCATTAAGAACTCGATCCCTCCCGGCAATGTGCCGAACAACAGGTCCATGCGCGGCCCCCAGGGCGTCTGGATCCAGAACGGCCGGCTCTACGTCGCCGACACCCAGAATCATCGCATCCTTATCTATAACTCCATCCCGACGTCGAACGGCGCCGCGGCCGACGTCGTGCTCGGCCAGCCCGATTTCAACACGTTCGTCGAACCCGATCTGACGCAGGCCCGGCTCGAAGCCAAGGCCTCCAATATGCTCAATCCGGTCGCCGTGACTTCCGACGGCATTCGCCTCTACGTCACCGATCTCGGACACAACCGGGTGCTCATCTGGAACTCAATCCCGTCGAGCAATCAGGCGCCCGCCGACATCGCGCTCGGCCAGCCGGACATGAACACCGCCGAGTCCAACAACTCCCCCAAGCTCTGTCCTTCGACCGGCAAGGACGCGGACGGCAAGGACGTTTTCCCTCCCCGCTGTGAAGCCACGCTCGATTTCCCGCGATTCGCCCTCTCCGACGGCCGCCGGCTGTTCATCGCCGACGGCGGCAATGATCGCGTGCTCGTGTTCGACCGCGTTCCGACCCGCAGCGGGGAAGCGGCCGACTCCGTCATCGGCCAGCTTGGCGGCGGCATCAACCAGGCTACCGACAGCACCGACTCGCTGCGCGCGCCCATGTCGCTGGCGTGGGACGGCACCAATCTTTACGTGAGCGATTCCTTCAACCGGCGCATCATGGTGTACTCGATTGCCGCCAAGGACGTGCCCTACTCCGGTGTGCGCAACGCCGCCAGCTTCGAGATCTATGCGGTGGGCGGCATCACCTTCGACGGCGCCCTCACCGAGGGGAATGAGGTCACGGTCAAGATCGAACTGCCGAAGGAAGGCGACCGTGAGGCCGTCACCGCCGAGTACAAGTACAAGCTCATCAAGGACGACAAGTTCGATACCATCGTCACCACTCTGGTCAACATGATCAACGGCGCTAACGACGGC
>JBOGMR010000379.1:0-4603 GCA_050746825.1 Bryobacteraceae bacterium
GGTGTGGTCAATGTGACGGGACAGGCGAATATCAGTTGTTCGATCACCAGCAACAACCTGGTCTGCACGGCGGCCGGAGGGTCCGTGACGATCGGCGCGACCACCGGCGCCTTCGGTGTCCAGTTCTCCGCCACGCCGAGCGCCGCGGGAACATTCGCGAATCCGCGCGCGGGTGGCGCGTGCAGCGTCGATCCTGGCACCGTGATCACGGAGAGCGCCGAAGGCAACAACACGTGCAGCGACTCGGTCTCGGTCGCAACGCCGGACCTGACCATCATCAAGTCCAACAACGCCGGCGGCAACGGCACGGTCGGGAATCCGTGGAACTGGACCGTGACCGTCGCCAACACCGGCACGGCGCCCGCCACGTTCACCGCCGGGCAGACGATCCTGTCCGACAACTTGCCCGACACCAACATCGCATATGGCGCGACGAGCATCGTGGGTGTGGTCAATGTGACGGGTCAGGCGAACATCAGTTGCTCGATTACCAGCAACAACCTGGTCTGTACGGCGAGCGGCGGATCGGTGACGATCGGGGCGACGACTGGCGCCTTCGGCGTCCAGTTCTCCGCCACGCCAAGCGCCGCGGGAACATTCGCTAATCCGCGCGCGGGTGGAGCGTGCAGCGTCGATCCGGGCACCGTCGTCACGGAGAGCGCCGAAGGCAACAACACGTGCACTGACTCAGTCTCGGTCGCGACTCCGGACCTGACTGCCACCAAGACCAACAACGTCGGCGGTAGCACTACGCTCGGCAACAATTGGAATTGGACCGTGACCGTCGCGAACACCGGCGCGGCGCCGGCCGTCTTCACGGCCGGGCAGACGATCCTCGCCGACAACCTGCCGAACACCAACATCGGTTATGGCGCGACAAGCATCGTGGGTGTGGTCAACGTGACCGGTCAGGCGAACATCGCTTGCTCCATCGTCACCAGCAACCTCGTTTGTACGGCGAGCGGCGGATCGGTGACGATCGGCGCCACCACCGGCACTTTCGGTGTTCAGTTCACGGCCACGCCAACCGCCGCTGGCGCCTTCGCGAATCCACGCGCGGGCGGAGCTTGCAGCGTCGATCCGGGCACCGTGATCACGGAGAGCGCCGAAGGCAATAACACGTGCGGCGACTCGGTCAGCGTCACGGCTCCCGAACTCACGGCCACCAAGACCAACAACGTCGGCGGGGCGACCACCACCGGCAACAATTGGACTTGGACCATCGCCATCGCCAACACCGGGAACGGTCCGGCAACCTTCACGGCAGGGCAGACGATTCTGTCAGACAGCCTGCCGAGCACGAACATCGGCTACGGCGCGGCAAGCGTCGTCAACGTCGTTAACGTGACGGGTCAGGCGAACATCTCTTGCGTGACCTCCCCGAGCAGCGTGGTCTGCACCGCTGCCGGCGGGCCGGTCACGATCGGCGCCACCACAGGTACGTTCGGCGTCCAGTTCACCGCGACACCGGCCGCCACCGGAAGTTTTGTGAATCCGACCGGCGGTGTCTGCGCCGTCGATCCCAACGGCAATGTCACCGAAACCAACGACGGCAATAACGGCTGCAGCGATACGGTTAACGTGACGGCGGGCGGCAATCCGGCCTTGTCGGGCAACATCACGGCCAAGTCGGGCCCATCGAATGCTCGCGTGTGGACTGTGAGAATTGACAACGCCGGTCCAGGAACGGCGGTTAACGCTCAGATCAACGGACTCACGCTGACCCAGACGTTCGGAGTGGCGTGTACCCCAGTGGTCAGCGCACCCTTCCCGTTGGCCCTCGGAAGTATCAATCCGGCTGCTTTCGCGACCGGCAATATCACCATCGACTTCACCGGATGCGCCGTGAACGCGCGGTTCACGGCGACAGTACCGTTCAGTTCCAATAGCGGGGCCGTTACAGGTACAATAATCCGATATAACCAGTTCCAGTAGCGTGTAGAGATTTACGGAGGAATCAAGACCATGACCCGGCTGTTTAAGACCCTCGCGCCGCTTATCCTGCTGTTCGGCTCGGCTGCTTACGCGGTTCCACTTCTCCAATTGGATCCGGTGGGCGGCAGCATCTCCGGCACTGCAGGCTCGACGATCGGCTGGGGCTTCACCATCACCAACCTCACCGATTACGCAGTGGTCACCAGCGCGGACTTCCAGCCCCCCACTCCGCTCGGGACCTTCACCGACTTTATCGCCCAATTCAACTTCATCGTCGTTGGACCTCCTCCCGAAAGCCCTGTGGTGTCCCAGGTTTTTGACGATGTTCTGAAGACGGGAATCGGCAGCTTTGCCATCAACCCTGGGGCTCTACCTGGGCAGTTTGCGAATGGCTTGATCGTGTTGACCTATGATCTCTACTCGAGGAGCCCGAACGATCCGAATTTCAACCCGAGTACCGACACCATTTCGGTCGGCAACTTGCTGAACGCCGACGCCAGCGTGACCGTGGCGGAAATTCCCGAGCCCGCGACGTGGCTGTTCGCCGCAGGGGGTCTGACGGCACTACTGCTGTCGCGATTCCGCCGCCGGGAATAGCGGCGCGCGCTTCATCTCCGAAAGGGGCCGCTCCACAATTCCTATGGGACGACGGGAAGCCAGACGGCACTGGACTGTTCGGCCGATCGAAATACCGACTGCGTCGCTTTCACGTAGTCCGGCGGCTTGGCGAAGAAGATATTCGCCACGTAAGTCTGCGGGTTGCGGTCGTAGAGCGGGAACCAGGTCGAGTGGATTTGCAACATGATGCGGTGGCCGGGCAGAAACACGTGGTTCGTGGTCGGGAGTACGAAGCGGTAGCGCTGCGGCTTGCCTGCGGGAATTGGGGAGGGGCGCTCGAAGCTGTCGCGGTAGCGGCCGCGGAAGATGTCCATTGACACCCCGAGCTGATAGCCGTCCAATTCCGGCTGGCTCGGAACCTCGTCGGGATAGACGTCGATCAGCTTCACGACCCAGTCGGAGTCGGTGCCGGTTGTGGCGGCGAACAGGTCGGCGGTGGGCGCGCCGCTGATCCGGACAGGCGCGCTGAGCGCGGAGGTCTGGTAAACGAGCACGTCGGTGCGGTCCGCGACCGAGCGTTGGTCGCTGACCAGCCACATCTTCCAGCGGTCGGAATCGGAGAAGCGCACGGGGCGCGGCAGGTAGGGCACGGGCTTGGCGGGATCGGAGATATAGTCGTCGGCGACGGCTCCGGACGCGGCGGGCTTTTCAAATCCCAAGCCGAAGGCGGCCTGCAGATAGAGCGGCTTCATCGGCGCGGCGCAGCCCTTGTCGCAGGCAAGCGGCCAGCTCGTGAGGCGATCCCAACGGTTCTCGCCGGTGTTGTACATGAACGCGCGCGGCGTGTCAGCCTTGGGCGCGTCTGCGTTCAGGTACTGATCGAAGAACGGCTTCAGCACGTCGCGACGGAACTGGAGCGCGGTGTCGCCTTCCCATTTCAACGGGCCGAGATTGTAGCCGTCGTAATTCACCTGGCTGTGGCGCCAGGGACCCATCACCAGATAGTTGCGCTCGACGTGGCCGGCGGCCTTCAGAGCCAGATAGCATTGAATCGCGCCCCAGATGTCCTCCTGATCCCAGAGGTCGTTGAATCCACATGGTGGGCGCCTGCGACGGACGCTGCGCGACCAGCTTGTCGAGCGCCTGGCCCTGCCAGAAGGCGTCGTAGGCGGGATGCTCCATCATGCGCTGCGCCCAGGGCAGTTGATCGACGCCGCGGGCGCGTGCGTAGGCGCCGGCCGATCCGGCGCGGCGGAATGCCTCGTAGTCATCGTAGGCGTCGCGCTGGACAATCTCGCCGTCGTCCTTCTTGGTCGTCTGGCGCGAGGTGTAATCGAAATTGTTTTGCCGGAACGCGCCGTAGTGGAACCAGTCGTCGCCCATCCAGCCGTCGACCATGGGGCTCTCGGGCGCGGCGACCTTGAGCGCCGGGTGCGGGCCCAGCAGCGCCATCACGACGGTGAAGCCTTCGTACGAGGAGCCGATCATGCCGACGCGGCCGTTCGACTCCGGCGTGTTCTTGACGAGCCAGTCGATGGTGTCGTAGGCGTCGGTTACGTGGTCGGTGGCCGTTGGGTTCAGAGGGCCGCGCACGGGGAGCGTCATGACGTAGTTGCCCTCGGATTTGTATTTGCCGCGCACGTCCTGGAAGACGCGGATGTAGCCGGCGGTGGCGAACACTTCATCGCCCTGCGGGAGGGCCGCGATCATGTGCGGGCTGTCGTTGCGCGCGGTGCGCTTGGAGGCGTTGTAGGGCGTGCGGGTGAGGAGGATCGGGGCGCTGCGCGCTCCTTTGGGAACGATGATGACGGTGTAGAGCTTCGCGCCGTCGCGCATGGGGATCATCACCTCGCGGCGGATGTAGTCGTAGTTGGCGACGGGCGCCTTGAACGATTTGACGATGTCGGTCCGGCCGGCCTGCTGGGCGGAAACAATCGGCGCCGCGGCGGCTATCGCCAGCAGCCAGTACCTTCGCGTTCGAAAACCCATGTAGACGATTTTAGCGGCTCTACTCGGGGATACTGTGGAAAGGCGACGAACGATGAAGGCGAAACGCTACTTCGTGCGCGGGCGAGTGCAGGGCGTCGGTGGTCCCTACGAAGTGCTGCTC
>JBOGMR010000380.1:0-6815 GCA_050746825.1 Bryobacteraceae bacterium
GGATACGCCAGCTCACCATCCCTGAT
This sequence comes from Bryobacteraceae bacterium, assembly GCA_050746825.1. Taxonomy (GTDB): domain Bacteria; phylum Acidobacteriota; class Terriglobia; order Bryobacterales; family Bryobacteraceae; genus JBOGMR01. The sequence continues at coordinate 27 of JBOGMR010000380.1, forward strand.
CCACATCCCGGACGCGCCCCGCGAGTAATCTCCTGTGACCACGTTGACGCCGAACCCCATCAGATCGGTCACATAAAATCCGTTGCGGACCGAGCCGATGATCTTCTCCGGCGTCTCGTCGCCTTTCTCGACAAACAAATTACCATGGCCGATGCCCGCGTTGCCCGTGATCCCGCGCGAGGCGTTTCCTGTGGTTTTCATGCCCAGCTTGCGCGCCGTGTAGGTGTTGAGCAGATAACTACGCAGCACTCCTTTGTCGATAACGACGGTGCGGCGCGTCGGCACGCCTTCGTCGTCGAACGGTGAGGTGCCGAACAGGCCCGGGAGCGTACCGTCATCGTAGACCGTGAGATTCTCCGAGGCCACCTTCTCCCCTAGCCGCCCCGCCAGAAACGATGCTTTCTGGTAGATCGACTCCCCATGCACGGCTTCAAAGAGCGCCTCGAGCAAAGCGCGCGCCGTGCGCGGCTCGAACACCACCGGCACGCGCTGCGTCGCGACTTTGACCGGAGACAGACGGCGCAGCGCCCTCTTGGCGGCAATGCGGCCGACGTCTTCAGGCTTCTCCAGATCCGAAAGCCTGCGTGCCATCGAGATCCAGTAATCGCGCTCCATCGATTCGCCCTGGCGCGCGACGGGCACGGCGCTGATCCAGCAGGAGCTGTAACTGTACTCGCCGGCGAACCCGAGCGAGTTGGCCAAAGCGTGGCGGCCGGTATGCGTCTCGAACGAAGCGCCCTCGGAATTGGCGATGCGCGGATCGGTTGACAGCGCCGCCTCTTCGGCACGGCGCGCCATATCGATTTTGGGCGGCGCTTCAAGCTCCGCGACGTCCGGAGAGTAGAGACGCAGGTCGCCCGGTATCGACCCCAGATCGGACGGCTCGGGAAGGCCTGCGAAAGGATCCTCGGTCGTGATGCGGCTGAGCTGCATCGCCGAATCGATCATCCGGTGAATGCCCTCGGCCGACAAGTCCGATGTGTAGGCCGATCCCGAGCGGCTTCCTGCAACCGCGCGCAGACCGGCGCCGCGTGAGCCGGCCTCTTTGATGCTCTCGACTTCGCGCATCCGCACGTTCACCGAGAACTCTTCGCCTTCGGAAATAATGCACTCGGCGCCGCTCGCGCCGGCCGTGAGCGCACGCTTGACGACTTCGGTCGCCATGTCGAGCAGCCGCCCGTTGTTGCGGCTCAAGCGGTGCCCCCGACGGTCATGCGGTCGATGCGGATCGTCGGCATTCCGACGCCTACCGGCACGCTCTGGCCATCCTTGCCGCAGATCCCCATGCCTTCATCGAGCTGAAGATTGGACCCGACCATACTGACGTACTTGAGCGCTTCCGGTCCATTGCCGATCAGTGTGGCATTGCGCACCGGGCGCGTAAGCTTGCCGCCTTCAATCAGGTAACTCTCCGAGGCCGAGAAGACGAAGTTGCCGCTCGTGATGTCCACCTGTCCGCCGCCGAAATTCGGGCAATACAGTCCGTTCGGAACCGAGCGGATGATCTCATCGGGGTCGCTCTCGCCCGCCATCATGAACGTGTTCGTCATGCGCGGCATCGGAATGTGCGCGTAGCTTTCGCGCCGCCCGCTGCCGGTGAGCGGGGTGCGCATGATACGGCTCGACAGCTTGTCCTGCAGATACCCGCGCAGAACCCCCTTTTCGATGAGAACATTCTGCTGCGTGGGGTTGCCCTCGTCGTCCATATTCAGAGAGCCGCGGCGATTGCGGATGGTGCCGTCATCGACGACGGTGCACAGGGGACTCGCCACCTGCTGGCCGATCCGTCCGGAAAACGCGGAGGTTCCCTTACGATTGAAATCGGCCTCGAGGCCGTGGCCCACAGCCTCGTGGAGCAGAATGCCAGGCCAGCCGGAGCCAAGCACGACCGTCATCTCGCCCGCGGGCGCGTCGCCGGCGCCGAGCTGAACCACCGCCTGACGGCTGGCTTCGGTCGCGAAGTGTTCCGGCGTTTTGTCATTGAGGAAGAAATCGAAATCGACGCGGCCGCCGCCCCCCGCGTAGCCGCTTTGCGGCGGCCCGCTCGTTTCGCGGGCCAGCGCGCGCACGTTGAGGCGCGCCATCGGCTGCCGGTCGAAATTCAGAACGCCTTCGCTGGTGGCGATCATGACATGCTTGAGGCTGTCCACGTAGCTGCACTGGACTTCGAAGATGCGCGCATCGAACGCGCGGGCGCAGCGGTCGGCACGCTTCACCAGATCGACCCGATCCGTGAAGGGCATGTCGGTTGGAGCCGCGAGGATAGGATAGAGGTTCCTGCGGTCGCCTTCGTTGAGTCCCGCCTTTTCAGCCTTCGACGGACCCGCTGCGATGCAGGCCGCGACGCGAGCCGCTTTCTGAATCTTCTCCGGGCTGAGGTCGTCGGTGTATGCGTAACCGGTCCGCTCGCCGGCGATCACGCGAATGCCTACGCCGAGAGTCACGCCCTGTGTCGCGCTCTTTACGATCGATTCGTCCATGCCGATCGACGTGCTGCACAGATACTCGAAGTAAAGGTCGGCGTAGTCGCCGGCCTTGGACAAAGCCTCCGCCAGATAACGCTCGAGATCGCGTTCTGTGATTCCGAATCGCATTGCGAAAAAGGAGCCGGAGAAAGGCATCTGATTTCAGGTTAGCATGTGGGGTGGGGGACGTTGTATTTTAGCGGCTCGCAACCGATAAGATCAGACCGATGTCCTCGCTGACGGGACTGCATACCTCCGATGAATTCGAGGTCCGGCGGCTCAGGACGCTGTATCACCTTCTGGATCGCTCCACTCGTGCCCGAGCTCTCGACGATGTCTACGAAGCCGCCATCACGCGGCGTGATGCAATTCGTCGCCTGGCCAATCTCTCGATCGAGTATAGGAAGGCAGTCGCTGGACACACTCCCTGGCCGCGAGGAACTGCAACGCCCAGGCGATTACCGACCAGACGTTCTGCTGGATTCGAACCTGCGCGACTTCCGCAAAGTTTTCGAGCCGGAGGGGATTCGAGCTTTGGCATTCATCACCCTCGAGCTCGATAGCGGCGTTCTCGGCAAGTTCAGCCGGCAAGCCGATTGCGATGTTGGCCGTTCCGGATCGTCTTTCCGGGATGCCGGAGATCCTCAACCACGTCAGGCGGGGTGAGCGCGTGCACTACGAGTCGCGCCGCCGGCGAAAAGACTTCCAAGACCGCCCGCGATATTACCGGTCGCAAGGCCCGTGAAGAGGAACGCGCCGTGCTCCTGCTGAGTGAGCAGGAGGCTCGCAATGCAGTCAATGAAAAGGCGAGTAGACCATGGTCTGCAGTCGGGCGCGCAGACCCATGCGATGCGGCACTCACGGCGCCGGATAACGCGATTCTGGCGGCGCCCACTCTTCGCGGCGAAAGCGCCGGCGGGCTCAGCAGGTAATGGAGACTTTTATGCGATATGACTGGCCCGGTAACGTGCGTTCGCAATTTGCTCGAATCGGCCTTCCTGAACGGACCCGGCAGAAAACTGTCGACCACCGACATACCGGAATGGTTCTTACAGAGCTTGCAATCCGGATCGAAGAACCCCTCGGAGAAGGATCGCGTCCTTGCGGCCCTCGCGGCAGCCAACTGGAACAAGAGCCGTGCCGCGCAAGCCTTGCAGTGGTCGCGCATGACGCTGTATCGCAAGCTCGCCAAGTATCAAATTGTCACCACCCGATAAGCGTCGCGCTCGCCAAGCCGTCCCTCGAAGGCCCCCAAAAGATTCCCGAGACGCCGGCTGGCCAGAAGTCCTGTCCGTGAGTGTATACTAGACCCATTAAGCTCAGTCTCTGGTTGGGGAGGAAAAGATGTACCGTCTTTGCATTCTGCTGGCGATCTCTATCTCCAGTCTCTTGGCTCAAACGAATACGTCGCGCATCCGCGGCGTCGTGAAAGATGCATCCGGCGCGCTCGTTCCCGGCGCGGACGTGATGGCGCATCACGAGTCAACGGGTCTCACGCGATCTATCAAGTCCAACGAGTCGGGCCAATACGCGTTTGAAGCGATGCCGCTGGGGCCGTACACGGTCACGGTGACCGTGCAAGGCTTCAAGAAAGTTTCGACGGCAGGCAACCAACTCCAGGTGGGTGAACCGCTGACCGTCGACATCGTCGTCGAGCCGGGCGCGGTGACGGAGAGCGTGACGGTGTCTTCCCAGAGCGTGACCGTGCAGACCGCGGAAGCGTCCCTCGGCAACGTCATCGATACCAAGCCGATTGAGCAGTTGCCGCTAAACGGGCGCAATCCCCTGCACCTGATGGCGCTCCAGCCGGGTGTCGCCGGGCACGCGTCGCAGGCCACAAGCCGCTCGGGCACCGTGATGTTCTCGGTGAACGGCGATCGCGGGCGTGGCATCTACACGACGCTCGACGGCGTCGACGTCAGCGATCCGGTGATCCCGCGCGGCGAAAACGCCCACGTGCTCGTGAATCCGGATTCGGTCGGCGAGTACCGCGTGATCACCAGCGTCGCCAAAGCGGAGTACGGGCGGAACAGCGGCGCACAGGTCCAGGTCGTTTCGCGGTCCGGCACCAACGAATTTCACGGCAATCTCTTCGAGTATCACCGCAACACGGCGTTTAACGCAAACGACTGGTTCAACAACCGCGACGGCCTCGGCCGCGAGGTGCTGCTGCGCCACCAGTTCGGCGCTTCGATTGGCGGGCCGATCAAGAAGAACACCGCCTTCTTCTTCTTCAACTGGCAGTCGCAGCGGCTGACGCAGAGCATTTCGGAGGTGCGCACCGTGCTGACGCCGGAAGCTCGCCAGGGAGCCTTCCGTTATTTTGCCGGTGCGCGCAACGCGCCGACCCACGTCAACGGCCAGGGCCAACCCGTCGTGCCGGCGTGCGGTGGATCGGTCGCCAGCAACTGCTATCGGACCTACAACATGGTGCAGGGCGATCCGTTAGGGCGCGGCCTCGATCCCCTCATGCAGAAGATCACCGCCCTGACGAACCTGCCCAATGATTTCTCGGCGGGCGACGGCTTCAACACGGCGCGCTTCCGGTTCAACGCGGCATCGACGTCGCCAATCGATTCGATCCTCACGCGTGTCGACTGGCGTTTCGGCTCGAACCACCAGGCCTTCGTTCGCTATGGCGACGCCTCCAACAACGTGGTCGGCGACTTCATCAACACCGGGCTGCCGCGCTATCCGGCCAATCCGGATTCGTATCCGGGGCGCACACGGGAATCGCGCAGCAAGGGTCTGGCGGTGGGGTTGAATTCAGTGCTGTCAGCCAACAAGGTCAACGAGTTAAACGTCGGGTTCACAAAGAACACGCTCTTCTTCCTCGATCCGACCCATCCGAAATTCGAGGTGATCTCAAACATTCAGTCCGACCCGTTCCTCCATTGGGGCGGCACTGGACGAACACCCAAGAATTCGCAGATCCTCGACAACTTCTCGTTCCTCAAAGGGAACCATACGTTCAAGACCGGTGTAAATGTGCGTTGGTATCAGATCGATCAATTCCGGCGCGCCACGAATTTCTACCCGCGTCTCACGTTCGGTACGGCCGACGCGCCCGTGTTTGTGCGCGAGGACTCCAACTCGCCCACGCTCAATCTGACGGGCATCAACACGAACGACCGCACGACGCTTAACAGCCTGTTCAATGACTTGATGGGCGTGGTCGGTACGGTACGCAAGGTGTTCTACTCGAACGGGAAGGAGTTTCCGTCCGCCGACCAGGAGCTGAAGTTCAACCAGCGCACCCGTGAATACAATTTCTACTTCCAGGACGATTGGCGCGTCACGCCGCGTCTCACCCTGAATCTGGGTGTGCGCTACGAATTCAACACTGTGCCGGTGGATTTTTCGGGAATGCAGGTCGTGGCCGATAAGCCGCTGGGCAGCCGCACCGGAGACGTGACTCTGCTGGCCGCGGGTCCCGGCACGGACCGCAATTGGTATTCCAACGACTTCAACAATTTCGCCCCCGCCGTCGGATTCGCATGGGCGCCCACTGGCGACAACAAGACGTCGGTGCGCGGCGGCTATCGCATCGCCTACAACCGGCTGGTCAATTGGGCGCTGAACGTCGTCGAGCAGAACCAGCCCGGCACCACCCGCACCAGCATTCTGCGGCCGAATTCGTCCGCGTCGGCGGCGAACCCGCCTTCGGTGCGGGCGAACGACGCGTCCGTGCAGACGCTCGTGTCGCAGTTGCCGAACGGAATCGTCGGGCTCCCCGTGCAGCGAACGCCACCGCAGGATCGCAGCTCGACGCCGTTGCTGTTTGAGGAAAACCTGCGCACGCCGTATGTCCATCAGTGGAACTTCAGCATCCAGCGCCAGATTATGCGCGATACCGTGCTCGAACTGGCCTACGTCGGCAATAAGGGCACGCACATGTTCCGCATGATGGACGCAAACCAGCCGACCGTGTCGCCGGAGTTTCTGGCGAGCTTCCGCGCGGCGCAGAACGGAGTGCGCACAGGTCCGGTAGGTGCGCTGCTCAATACCTACGGCACGGCGGTGCCGGCGTCGATCACCACCAACTTCGCGAATAACGACATTGGCCCCTTCATCACGGCCGTCGACTCCGGCGTCTTCAATGGCGTTGCGGGCGGCCGCCTCGTGGCAGCGGGCTTGGGCCAGGGATACTTCCGCAACCCTCAGTTCACCACGGCGGCGCGAGGTTGTTCGTGCACGGACAATTCCTACAATTCCCTGCAGGTTTCGTTGAACCGCCGATTCAGCAGCGGCCTGTTGTTCATGAGCAACTACACCTTCGGCAAGAGTCTGGACGATATTTCGGATGATACCGACGGCGCCGGTC
>JBOGMR010000381.1:0-8919 GCA_050746825.1 Bryobacteraceae bacterium
GATCACGGGCGTCCCGACCCAGTAAGCGTAGGCGGCCGTGATGTCGCCGATCGCGCCATCCTGAATCTTTTTCACCGTCTCCTGATAATCCTTCGCAAACCGCCGCTGCGCGCCCGACATCACAGTCAGCTTCAATTGCTCGGACTTCTTCGCCGAAGCCATGAATCGCTTGACGCCTACGGGATCGGTGCCGAACGGCTTCTCGCAGAACACGTGCTTCCTGGCCTCAACCGCGGCCTCAAAATGCATAGGCCGGTACCCGGGAGGCGTACAGAGCATGACGATGTCGAGATCGGAGGCGATGACTTTCTTGTACGCCTCGAAGCCGACGAAGTGGTGTTCGGGCGTGACCTTCACCTTCTGCTCGTAGTTGCCGCGGCGCGCCGCCTCGCGGATCGTCGCCAGCGACTTTACCAGCTTGTCTTCAAACACGTCGCCGAGCGCCACCAGCTCGACGTTCTCGCTACTGCTGAGAAACTGTTGAGCGGCTTGCGTGCCGCGTCCACCGCAGCCGATCAGACCGGCTCGAAGCCTTTCGTTGCCCTGACCTCGAACGAGTTCGGGCTTGACGATCGTGAATGCCGCGCTGCCGGCGCCGATCAGAGCGCGGCGAGAGAGTTTTTCTCTATCCGACTGTGACTGCATATGGCTCGATTCTATCACTGTCCCGGAAGCGCTTACATCGCGGCGGACTGCCTGCGCCGGCTCGCGTGACGGAGCCCCGCCAAGGCTCGCTTCTCGAGCGGATAGATCAGCCGCCGGAGCGGCGAATCGTAGAGCCGGAGCGCGAGCGATCCGATACCGACGGCTGGACGCGCGCCGCGCCAGGCCGTGCGATCGACAAAATCGTAGAAGCATCTGTCGACCCGCTCCGGACCGCGATACAGCCAGGGCTTCAGCCTGCCGCTGAAATGCACGATCCAGGGATCGTTCAAGATGGGCCGTCCCAGACAGTTCGCGGTGCGCGGATGCACCTGCCAGCGCGGGTCCAGACTCTTCCATTGCTCCGCGAGCAACGCGTTGCTGATCGTATTGCTGCAGCGTCCGCGAGTGACGCGCGACAAACTCGAAAGCGCGTCGACCTACTTGTTGCGAGCGCCAACGGTCCAGGTCGATCACCAGAACTCCCGCATTGAAATACTTCGCATCTCCGGGTAAGCCCAGCTCCCGGTAGCGCTTCAATCCGTCCGCCGAAGAGACGAACGGGATGTAGGGATCTTGCGCTGCTCCGATTACCGCACTCTCGAGCACATTCTGCAACGCTTGCCGGCCGGTAGCGACATTGTCGTCTTCCTATTCGAAAGGTATGGGGCCGGTCACGGGTTGGACCGACCTGCTTCCTGAGATGCTGCGGCGCGTTCTCGGCGAACCCGCATTCACGACTCCGGTCCGAAGCCTGCGGCGTTGGATTTCGCGAACCTGGCGGGAGCGAATTGCCGCGGGGCTTCCGGACTCTGCGGCGCTCGATCTTACGGCGCGGCTCTGCACTCCGCGAGCCGACTGGAACAGGACTCGCGCGTTCGTGCTCCCATCGGATTCGCCGACGTTCATCCGGATCAACCTTCGCGGCCGTGAGAAGCTCGGGTGCGTTCCGCCTTCGGATGCCACGGCGCTGGCCGAGATCGAGGCAGGTCTGCGCACGTTTACGGATCTGGATGGCGAGCGCTGCATCTGCGAGGTGTTGAGTCCGCAACAAGTCATTGGGGACGGCGCCAGAATCGATATGTACCCGGACCTGGTCGTCTTCTGGAGCGGCAAGAAGACGCTGTGCGGCCGCGGTGTCCGCTCGCCACGCTACGGAGAAATCGCGCGCCCTGCATACGTTACCGGCCGCAGCGGAAACCACTCGCGCGGCGCGCTTGCGATGGTGTCGCCGGGCGCGTGCCGCTATCAGGCGCCGGAGAGGACCCTGGAAGGGTACGACATCTCCGCGACCATCCTTTCGGCGCTGGGCGTGCCACACGATGAGCTGCCGGGCCAGGCTGTGCTGATGCGGCCGTAGTCACTGCGCGAACCATTCGAGCAGCCGGCGCTCGTACTCGGCGGGATTGGCGGCCAGAGCGCCGGTGTGGCCGGCGCCCGGCACTTCCCAGAGCTGGATGTGATCGCGGCGTCGTGCGAAGATACGCCGGGAGTGACGCAGCGGAATGTTGCGATCATTGACGGGATGAATGAGGAATACGGGCGTGCGAGTGGCGGCGACGGCGTCCTCGGGCGAAATCGATGTGAGGTCAAGTCCGAAACGCAAACTGGCGGACACGAACGCGGTCTCGACCGCGGGGCGGGCAAGGAAGCGGCCGAACCAGTCGCCCAGGTGGAAGGGTTGGCCGACGCGATCGTAGGCGATCTCGCGGAATGTCGAGAACGACGACTCAGCGGCGATCGCGCGGAATCGCGGCTCGACCGGCATCGATTGCAGCAGCAGCGCCGCGCCCATCGACACGCCGAGCCCGTATAGGCGGAGAGTGCGTTTCTGCGTGAACAGCCAGTCTGCCCAGCGGTGGACGTCGCCGGATTCGAGAAGTCCGTACGTCGCGAGTTCGCCGCCGCTCTGCCCGTGCGCGCGGGCGTCGGTCAGCAGAACATCGTAACCATGGCGCCAGAGGATGCGTGCGTGCGAAGCGACGCCCAGCCGGCAATCCGACACGCCGTGGATCAGGATGACCGCGTCGCCGCGCGAAACAGGCGCCGGGTAATACCATCCGTGCAGCGAGGCCCCCGGTGCGGCGATCTCGACGTTTTCCGGGCGGGTGCGATCCCAAGTGCAGGAGGACAGATCGCTTTCGGAGAGGAGACGGCGGGGTGGCCGCAGAACGAAGTCTGGCAGAGCGGCGCCTGCCGCGAGAGCGAGCACGGCCGCGAGGATCAGGATGATGCGGATGCGCCTCAACAACACAATTCTACGAAGAGTGAGCGGGGAAAGTTCCGGTTGGTCCTTTGGCGCCGGAGACCCGCGTGTCGATGTGCCGGAGCCTTTGCCGAGTTCTAGAGCGGCCGTTGCGGTTATTCCGTCGAGGCCCGCGTTAGAACGTGAGTCGCGCCTGGACCTGAATCCATCGATTCGTCGCGGCTGTCTGGCTCGTGACGCGCCCGAAGTTGGTCGAATACGGATCGCTGCTCGGGGCGTTCATCTGCGAGCGGTTTTGGAGGTTCAGCGCATCCAGGCGAAGCTGCATGGTCCACCGCTCGTTGAACGGAATGTTCTTCGAGACATTCGCGTTCCACTGGTTGGTCATGTCGCGGCGCAGGTCCGGGATGCGCGTCGGAAACACGCGGCGATGGAATGCGTTCGGCCCGCGCGCTGAGGTGCGCTCGAAATTGGCCGTGTTGAACCAGGTATCGAAGGTCCGTTCGACATTGTTGATCTGGTTGATGTCGTCGCCAAAGTAAAACGGGTTGCCCCAGTCGACCAGCGGTCCGGGTTGCCACTCGTAGGTTGCGGCGATCTGCCAGCCACCGGCGACATAGTCGAGCGGCCTGCTGATGTTTGCAAAGAACGACCGGCCCTTGCCGAACGGCAGCTCATAGACGCCGGTCGCCACGATGCGTTGCGGACGCGCGTCGTTCGAAGTTCGCTCCGTTCGCTGGCCATCGAATTCGTTGAAGTAGAAGTCGGCCTCCTTCAGCGATACCGCCGAGTAGCCTAAGTTCATGAGCCACCCTTTGGCCCACCGTTTTTCGAAATTGAGCTGGAACTCCTGAGACTTGGTGTACGACGTGCCTTCGTTGTTGATCGTCAGTCCGTTCATGTGTGGGAACGGCCGCAGCAGTTGCGACTTGCGGATCGTTTGGGAGTTGTAAAACCCGTTCGTCTGCATGTCCGCCCAAACCAGCGGCGAGAACTGGGACCGGTCGAAATTGCCGATGTAGAACGGATTCGGAACGTTGGCGTTGAGATTGTTGGCGACCGCATCGTTCCGCGCCTTGCCGTCGGCCCAATACTGTCCCGGCAGCGGGCTCTGGTTTCGCGTGAGGAAGGCGCCGCCATTCAGTGAAATCCGGTCGGAGTAGGAACCGGCGTAGGCGACATCCAGCACCATCTGCGCCCCGAGCAACCGCTGCACTCCGGCACGCCATCGCTGCTGCCGCGCATGGGGCCAGTTGTAGTCCCAGTAGGTCCAACCCCGCCCCGGACGCGACATCGATCCCAGGGCCGCGTTCGTCGGCACGTCGAAACGCGTTCCGTCGGCGCGAATCGGGAAGGGATCCGAGAGCGGGCTCCTGCCGTTGGCCGGATTTGCGTTGGCCGGGAAATTCCAGTTCTGCCCGAAATCCGAAGTAATGATCGGATTGGTGCCGCGCGAGTAGCCGGTCTGATCGGGGCCGAAGTTCAGAACGTTGTTGGTGTCGAAATACATTCCATAACCGGCTCGAATGACGGTCTTGCCGTTCATCTGATAGGCGACGCCCGCCCGGGGCAGCCACATCAACTCGTTCTTATATAGGTTTCGCGGGGTGTCGCCGGTGGCTACATAAGTGTTACTGCCCTTGACGACGAACTGGCTCGCGGGCAGCTCCGGCAAGGGGTTCCTTGCATACGCAGCTTGAGCTGCGGCTGCAATCGGGAGCGCGATGTTGGGATCGAATCCACCGATCATCCGGTTGTATCGCTCCGTCACTCCCTTTTCGAACTCCAAGCGCAGGCCGAGCGTCACTGTCAGGTTCGGGTTGACGCGCCAACTATCCTGGACGAACGTTGCGTAGTACGGCGTGAACGTCGCGTAATTATCGTTGGTCGCAATGCTGATGCCGTTCGGAACACCGAGGATGAATGCCGCCATGCCATGGCCCAGCGCCGTCGACGGCGTGAACCCGTCATCGTTGCGGCGGGTGTAGGTGTCGGCGAACGTGAAGTTACCGCTGGTGTTTCCGCCGCCGCCACCCGTGCGGAAATGCCCACGATGATCGTATGCGGCGCGAATCGTGTGCTTGCCGCGGATGAGCGCCAACTCCGCCTTGCCCGTCAACTGCCGCGTCCGGGTGAACACCGAAATGCCGCCGGGGCTAATCTGCGTGTACCCGTTAATGTTCATGAGCGGCAGAATATGCTGATCGCCGGCTTTCTGATCCAGGTATGCGGGAAGGCCGAGGTCCGACGGTTTGAACTGCTGCGGCGTCGGCTGAATGTTCCCTTCGCGGAATTGGTTCACGCCCAGGTTGAAGTCCCAAATCGTGGTCGCGTTTTGCGTAAGAACGAGGTCGATATTGCCGCCTTTGTTGTTGCGGTTCAGACCGTTCGAGTTCAACCCGCGCGAGGTTTCGTAGGTCCAGTCGGCGCGATCTTCGGGGCCGAAATCGTTGAACGACCACCGCCCGAACATGCGCACGCGGTTGCTGATTTGATAATCGATGCGGTTCGAATAGGCCTTGTAGCTCCAGTTGTAGGGCGTTTGCGAGGCCAGGTAGTTGTTCACCGGATCGCGGCCCGCCCCCTGCGGATTGTTTTGCTGAGGATACAGCTTCATGATCGCGTCGAAGGCGGGATTGGCGAAGCGGCTTCGCGGGATGATGTTTCCGGGAAACGGCGTGCGGATGAAGTTGTTGGGGCGCGCCGGATCGCGGACGATCGTGATCGGATCGTGAAGGACGTAGCGCACGGAATTCGGCAGGCTGAGCATTTCACTGAAGTCGCCGTTGCGCGCCGCGGCCGTGGGCACGGTGCGGTTGAAGGTCGACGCGTCCTCGACCTTCACGTCCTTGAAACCGTTATAGGTGAAGAACCAGAACAGGCGGTTTTTGCCGTTGTAGAGCTTCGGCAGCGTGATCGGTCCGCCGCCCGAGACGCCCCAGTTATTCGAGCGCCCCGTCGGCTGTTTGTCGGTGTTTCGAATCTGGTTTGCCAGCGCGGTATTGCCCGCTGCTTCGGCGGCGGCGATACTGCTGAAATACTGCTTCTTGACGAAGAACGGAGTGCCCTGCCAGCGCTGCTGCCAGTGCTGCCAGGTCATCGTGCCGTGATAATCGTTGTTGCCGGATTTGGAGATCATTGTGATGGCGGCGCCGGAGCTCTGCCCGACCGACGCGTCGAAGTTCGTGGTCTCGACCTTGAACTCGGCCACTGCATCCGTGTACGGCAGATAAGCCGTCCGGCGGCCCGGGCCGGTGTTGGGCGACCCGTCGAGCGTCCAGGAGTTGCCCCCGACATTGCCCGAGGTGCTGTAATCGGATCCGCCGGCGTTCGAGTGGAGCGCCAGGTAGTTGTTCACACCGCCGGTCTGAATTCCCGGCGCCAGCTTCACCAGCAGAATCGCCGAGTTGCCCATCACGGGCAGCTCCATCACGCTTTTGTTGTCGATGACTCGGCCTACCGCCACGCTTCCGGTTTCAAGCAGCGGCGCTTCCGCGGTCACCGACACGGTTTCGGTGAGGCCGCCGATCTCGAGGTTCAGCGGAACGTCCAGCCGCGACGATACTTGAAGCGTGACACCGCGCCGAAGCAGCTTCTTGAAGCCGGTCATCTCAGCAGTCAGCTCATAGTTGCCGGGAAGCAGCAGGTTGGCTTCGTAATAGCCGGTGTCGTTCGTCTTGAAGTTCATGGTGACGCCGGTCTCGCTATTCCTTACCGAAACCATGGCGCCCGCGACAGCGCTTCCCTGAGGGTCAAGTACGCGGCCGGCGATCGTCGATCGGGTCTCCTGTCCGAACACAGCCAGGCCGGACAACACCGACAGCACACAAATCTTCTCCGCAATCCGACTCATAAATGCAACCTCCTATTTGCCTCCCCGGTGGGTAGCTGAAAGTATACACCGAATCGGTTATGGTGACATTTGCGACATGTAAAAAGCCGCGCGGCTAATTGACAGTCGCGTGATACTCTAAACCATGCTTCGCCGCCACTTCCTCGCCGGGCTTGCGCTCGCTCTCAAACGCGACCGTCTCGACTCCGCCGTCGCGCTGGTTGAGAAATTTGCGCAATCGGGCAAGGTCCGCGCGGCTGCGCTGCTGGTCCGGCAGGGGGATTTCGAACTCGCGCGCGGTTTCGGCGCGGCGAAGGCTGACACCGTGTTCCTGCTCGCCTCGATCACCAAGCCGATGACCGCGGCGGGGGTCATGATTCTGCGCGATCGCAAGCAGCTCTCGCTCGACGACACGGTGCGCCGCTATATTCCCGAATTCCATGGCGGGGATCGCGATCAGATCACGATCCGGCATCTGCTGACGCACACATCCGGGCTGCCGGACATGCTGCCGGAGAACACGGATCTTCGCCGCCGTCACGCGCCTCTGAAGGACTTCGTCGCGGGAGCGTGCCACACGCCGCTGTTGTTCAAGCCCGGGTCCGAAGTCCGCTACCAGAGCATGGGGATTCTGCTCGCTTCCGAGATTGCGGAGCGAATCACGCGCAAGCCGTTCCGCGATTTCCTTCGCGCGGAGCTTTTCGAGCCGCTCGGCATGCGCGCCTCGTCGCTCGATCTCGGCGGGCGCGCCATCCGGGACACGGCGCAATCTCAGGTCACGGGCGACGACGATTGGAACTGGAACAGCCCCTACTGGCGCAATCTTGGCGTGCCCTGGGGTGGCGCCCACTCGAACGCCCGGGATGTCGCCGCGTTCACGGAGTTCTTCCGCAACCCTCGCAAGGCAATCTTCAAACCGGAGACGGCGCGCGAGATGATCACCAACCAGAACGCGGGCCTCAAGACACCCTGGGGCATCGGCTGGATGCTGCGCCGTTTCGGCAAGTCGTGTTCCGCCGAAACCTACGGCCACGGCGGCTCGACCGGCACGTCTACGTGGCACGATCCGGCGTCCGGGATCACCTGCGTCATTCTGACGACCTGGCCCGCGGCCGAATCGCAGAAGCCTGTTCTCACTCCGGTCTGCGATCTGGTCTCGCAAGCCGCTTGAGAACCGTGGGGCGGGCGGTTTCGCCTGCCCGCGGCGTTGAACCGCAGCGCCGGGCTGAAAGCCCGGGAGCGGCCAAAATGCCGCCCCACAAAACCACGTCATACTCAGAACATTATCTTGATTCCAAGCGTGATCTGCCTCTGGCCATGACCTTTCTCGGCGGTGATCGATCCGAACGCGGCGTTCACCGGAGCCGTGTTCGGTGCGTCGAACTGAACGTGGTTCAGCGCGTTGTAGTTCTCGATGCGGAGCTGCGCCTTGAGGCGTTCTTTTATGGTGAAGTTCTTGAACAGCGAGAGGTCGAAATTGTTGACGCCGTCGGCGCGCACGCCCGTGAAGCGGCTGCTGACGCCTTGAATGTTGTTGGCAAGCTGCTGCGTGGAATCGCGGTTGAAGCCCGCGTCAATGTTGAACCAGCGCTCGGCGCGCCGCTGGCTGAGCGGCAGCTCGATATCGTGGACATTGCCGGTGAAGATGGCATTGCCGAAACCGAGCGCGCCGCCCGACTGGCCTTCGTACCAGCCCTGCAACTGCCAGCCGCCGAAGAGGGCTTCGCGCACGCCACTCATGGAGCTGAACCATTTCCTGCCGCGGCCGAACGGGAACTCGTAGATGGTGCTCAACACAAACCGGTGCGTGAAGTCCTGGTTGGAGACGACTTTTTCCGGGAGCGGGTCGGTGTCGCTGCGGTAGGCCGTGGCTTCCATGAACTTGGAGTAGGTCCACGCGGACTGGAACATCAGCCCGCCGCTCATCCGCTTTTCAACGGCCACCTGGAGCGAGTGGTAATAGGAAAATCCGGCCGGCAGGTTGACGTTGATGTCGCCGAAATGCGGATAGGGCCGAAGCAGTTGGGCGAGGCCGACTCGCTGCGCCGCCAGGCCGGTTCCAGTAAACTCGGCAATCCCGAAGAAGGGACTGTTCACCTGGCGGCTGAGTAAATCGATCGTCTGCTGATCGCGGGATTGAGAAGTCGACAGGTACTGGCGCGGGATGGCGTTGAGATTCCGTTCGACCGCAAGCTTGGTGCCGCGATTGCCCACGTAGGCGAGGTCGATCAGGATGCGC
>JBOGMR010000382.1:0-4430 GCA_050746825.1 Bryobacteraceae bacterium
CGGCCAGCGCAAGCCGAAACAGTTATTCAACAACCGCAGTCTCGAAAAGCTCTTCCAGGGATTCGAATCACTGAAGTTCTTCCTCACCCGCGACAAATTGCGCGAGCTCATCATCAAGCGCTGACGCGGCACAGGAGGTTGTTCTGTGAAAATAGCGGTTACTACGCCAACAGGCAATATCGGTAGCGCACTCACTCGGCTCTAGCGGCCAAGGCTGGCGCGGGCGGCGCCTCGAACTGAGCCGCGGCCGGATCGCCGGTCTTCTTCATCCAC
The DNA here is from genome assembly GCA_050746825.1 of Bryobacteraceae bacterium. Taxonomy (GTDB): domain Bacteria; phylum Acidobacteriota; class Terriglobia; order Bryobacterales; family Bryobacteraceae; genus JBOGMR01. The sequence goes on from JBOGMR010000382.1 coordinate 274, forward strand.
TCTCTCAACAGACCGTCCAACTCGCCGGCCCGCCGGGCCTGCGATGCATCTTCGGCCAGGTTCCGCATCTCCCACGGATCTTCCTTCAGGTCGAAAAGCTGTTTCGTTTGCTTGCCGTCCACGTGATAGCGAATCAACTTCCAACGTTCTGTGCATACCGCGCGCTGCACGTTCCGGTACGCATGGAAACTGGAATCACGGATGCGCGCTTTGGAGTCGCGCAAGAGCGCCACGAGGCTCGCGCCTTCCAGGGTCGGCGGCGCTGTGATGCCGGCCAGCTCGCACAGCGTCGGGTAAATATCCAGCAGGTAGACCATCGAATCGCATTTCCTGGCGCGCGGCACGCCGGGGCCTCGCAGGATCAGCGGCACACGCACGCTATGCTCGTAAACGTTCTGCTTCCCGAAGAGCCCGTGCTGGCCGAGCGCGAGCCCGTTGTCGCCGGCGAAGACCACGATCGTGTTCTCCTCGCGGCCGGTCTGGCGCAACGCGTCGAGCACCCGGCCGATTTGCGCATCGACGTGCGAGACCATCGCGTAGTAGTCGGCAATGTGCTTCCGGACAACCTCCGGCGTTCGGGGCCACGGCGCGAGCTGCTCGTCCCGGATCTTCATCTCGCCGTTGTCAAACGGATGCTCCGGCATGAAGTTCTTCGGCAGTTTCACGCCTTCCGGCTTGTACAGGCTCGCGTAAGGCTCCGGCGCGGTGCGGGGATCGTGCGGCGATGTGTAAGCAACGTACAGGCAGAACGGTTTGTCCTCGCGGTAGTTCTTGAGAAAGTTCACCGCCGAGTCGCTGAACAGCTCGCTCGAGGGCTTCGCGCCGATGTGCTGCCGCGCCTTCGGGTATTCGCCCGACGGATCGAAGTCCTGAACGGGCACGCGATTCTGGTCCGACATTCCGCCGAAGAAAACGTTCTCGCCGCTGGTGAAGCATCGCGCGTAGAGCGCCGGTCCGTTGTGCCATTTGCCGATGCCGTGCGTCGTGTATCCGGTTTTCCTCAGCTCCTCGGGAAACAGATGGAAGGGCCGTTCGCGCCCTGTCTTCCGGTCGATGATGCTGTCGTGCACGTGAAACAGAGTCCGTCCCGTGAGCAGCATCGCGCGGCTCGGCACGCAGACGGCGCCCACGGTCCCACCCATGATCGAGGCGTGTGTGAACGCGGCGCCCTCGCGCGCCAGCCGGTCCATGTTCGGCGTGCGCACCTCGGAATTCCCCAGCGCGCGAATCGTGTCGTGGCGCTGGTCATCGGTAAGCAGAATCAGGATGTTGGGGCGCGTAGCCGCGGGTGACGCCCCGGCAAGCGCCGAACCGCCAACGGTCTTCAGCAACGACCTCCGGGTCAGCATCGCCTTCCATTGTATGCTCAACGATAGGCGAAGTTCGTCACGAAAACCGCTGGCTAACGCGCGCGGCACTGCCGTAAAATCAGCGGGCATGTGCAGAGCCACGACCGTCAGGGAGTGGTCCTGACGACTGGGGACAATGATCGACTGGGAGCGATTGATCGAATGGATGGGCTCGGGTGATGCCAGCACGCTGAGGTCGATGCTCGAAGCCAGCCCGTCGCTTGCCACCGCCCGGAATGAGCAGGAGGGCGGCGCGACGCTTCTGCATTACGCGGCTTGGCACGGACACCTGGAAATTGCGGCGTTGCTGCTCGATCGCGGTGCGGACCTTGAAGCCGCGGAAAGCGAATTCGGTTGCGCGCCGCTCGGCTGGGCCAACGAAAACAAGCAGGATGCGATGATCGAACACCTGCTGACCCGGCGGCGCGCGCGCATCGGTGTGGCAACTGGCTGCGGCCGGCAAGCTGGAGCGTTTGAGCGAGTACCTGGACCGCAATCCCGCAGATCTCAACGCCACCGGGACGTTTGGCACTCCACTCCACGAAGCCATTCTGCATGGACGAGTCCAGGTCGTCGAGTACCTGTTGTCGCTCGGCGCTGATCCGCAGGCCCGGAATCGGCACGGACACACCGCGCTCGAACTCGCAGGCTGAGCGGCACAGTACGTGCTCAACGGCTCCGCGCTCAGCGAGAGCCACACCCGCATCGCCGCCCTTCTGAGCGATTAAGGGCGGGCGCGCGGGGAACATCGTGTGATGGAATGCGTACATTCAGGAGAGGAAAACGCAATGATCGTTACGACCACACCGGCAGTTGAGGGCAAGCACATCCGGGACTACCGCGGGATCGTGACCGGAGAGGCAATTCTCGGAGCGAACATTTTCAAGGATATTTTTGCCGGTCTTCGCGATATCGTCGGCGGGCGCTCGGCAGCCTACGAGAAAGAGTTGAAGAATGCACGCGAACTGGCGATGGCGGAGATGATCGCCAAGGCTCAGGAGTTGGGGGCGAACGCTGTAGTTGGGGTCGATCTGGATTACGAAGTGCTCGGCCAGAATAATGGCATGCTGATGGTCAGCATCAGCGGGACCGCCGTCGTAGTGGAATAGGAATCTTGGGCAGGCGAACCGCCCGCCCCACCTCAATCCAGGTGAAACACTTCGGGAATCACCTGCATCTGTTCGTCCGCCTTCCTGCCGGGAATGCCTTGAAAAAACGGCGCCATCCATTCCTGCCAGCGGCGATTCACGCCGGTCTTCGCCATCTCGGCCAGCGCGCGCTCGAAGTCGGGCGTCTCCACATACCCGATCAGCAGGCCGTCCTCTCGCAAGAACAGCGAGTAGTTGTGCCAGCCGGTGCGCCGCAGCGCGTCCTGCATCTCAGGCCACACTGCGTCGTGACGCTCCCTGTATTCCTCCAGCTTTTCCGGCTTGACCTGAAGGCAGAAGCAGACCCGTTTTCGCATCGGCTCACCCGCTCACCACTTCGCTGTCGCGATAACCCAACCGGCAGGCCTTCGCTCGCACGGCCGCAGCCGGAGCGTCGACCTCCCGGCTGTACAGCTTCCAGCGGGGACTCGCGCCGCTTTCGCTCGTGTAGGCGATCGACGCACCATCGGTTGCGCAGGTGATCCGCAACTTCCCATCGCGGCGGCTGATCGACGGCGCTGCCGTCGTCGACCACTTGCCGCCCGGCCGCATCCGCTCCAGCAACTCCGGCTCCGGAACCAGACCGAGGTCGCCGGTGTCCTTCGCCCATTTCCGCTGTGCGGCGCGGAGTCGCTCCAGCGTTGTGCGATGCTCCGGACGCTTGGCGAGATTGGTCACCTCGTGCGGATCGGCGGTGACATCGTAGAGCTCTTCCTCCGGCTTCTCCGGCGCAAAGAACAGCTTCTGCGCGCCTTCGAGCTTGCCCTCTTTGTGCAGCCGCCGCATTTCGCGCAGGGCCGGCATCTGGTCCATGTAGTCGATGTACTGCGCATACGGTTTGCACGCCTGAAAATTGCGGATGTACTTGAACCGCTTGTCGCGCACACAGCGGATGATGTCATAGGTCTCGTCCATCCGGTCGCGCGCCGCGTAGATGTACTGGCGCGGAGCCGGCACGCGTTCACCTAGAAACGGCTGGCCTTGCAGATGCTTCGGAATCTCGACGCCCGCAAGCGAAAGCAGCGTCGGCGCGAAATCTAGCGAGCTGACCAGCTCGTCGCGCACCGTGCCGGGCGCGATCTTGCCGGGCCAGCGCACCAGGAGCGGAATCCGAATGCCGGAATCGTAAATCCAGCGCTTGGCGCGCGGCAATCCGCGCCCGTGATCGCCATAGAAGAACACGATCGTATTCGCCGCTTCGCCATCCTCTTCGAGCTGCCTTAGCAGCACCGTGATCTGCTTGTCCATCGCGGTGATGAGGTCGTAGTAGTTGGCCCAATCGCGACGCACGATGGGCGTGTCCGGATAATACGGCGGCAGCGTAGCTTTCGCCGGATCGTGCTTTTCGCCGGGTGACAGCTCACGCAGATTTCGTGCAAGTTGCGGGGCCTCCACGCGGATCTGGCTCTCGTGGGTCACGGTGTGATTGAACACCGCAAAGAACGGCTGCCCTTTGGCACGGCCGCGCCAGTGGGCGCGATTGCTGCTCTCGTCCCAGGCGGTCTCGGGCGGATCGAAGTTGTAATCCGTCTTCACGTTGTTGGTGCAGTAGTAGCCGGCGGCGCGCAAATATTCCGTGAAGCACTTTACATACGGGGGCGGGACGCCCTTCGATCGCATATGGTGCGTGCCGATCGACGTGGGGTGCATGCCCGTGATG
>JBOGMR010000383.1:0-4019 GCA_050746825.1 Bryobacteraceae bacterium
CTTGGGTGGGCCGCCGGCCCATGAGGCACTCCCTGACGGTCGCGGCTCAGTCTGGCTACCAGCTACGCTCAGATTTCGTCGACTCGCCTACATTCCCACGAATCTATCACTGTCATGTCGCGCACCCGCCTGCGGTGCGCCGAGTCTATCCGCGCGCCGTCTGATGTATAGTAGGGAGCAAATGAGAAGCTTGCCCATCGCTGCTCCGTCTGTCCTGTTCCTATTTGGCGTTATCGCCTCCGGCGCCGACTGGCTGACCGATGGCGGCGACGTGATCCGGAACAACTGGCAGAGAGACGAAAAAATCATCAACACGTCGAACGCCAAGGACATTCGACTGCTGTGGAAGATCAAGCTGGACAACAAGCCGCGTCAGATGCATTCGCTGCTCCCGCCGCTTGTGATTGGAAGCCTCAACACAGGCAGCGGGCCGAAGCAGGTCGTCATCCAGGCCGGCGTTTCGGACAATCTCTACGCCATCGATGTCGCTACCGGCGAGCTCCTCTGGATGAAGCAATTCGACAGCACGTTCAAGGAAACCACCGGCGGCCGCGGCTCGAGCGTGCTTTGCCCCGGCGGCATGACGGCGAACGTGACGATCGGCCCCGGCGATGCGCCCGGCAAGTACACCATCTACGCCGCATCGTGGGACGGCCGGCTGCGGCAGGTGAACGCCGCTGACGGCGCCGATATTGCACCGCCTGCGAAATTCATGCCGCCCAACGGCAAGCCGTATGCGATGAACCTGTACAAGAACGTCGTTTACACGCACAGCGCGCAAGGTTGCGGCGGGAATCCGAACGTCGTCTACGCCTACGATCTCGCGACCCACAAGGTCGGGAGTTGGGGACCGGCCGGCGGAGGCATGTGGGGCCGCTCAGGTCCTGCCATCAGCGCGAACGGAACCATGTACACCGGAACCGGCGACGGGCGTTGGGATCCGGAGAACGGACTGTACGGCAACGGCATCATCGGCGTGAAACAGAATCCCGAGACCAAGAGTCTGGATCTGGTGGATTATTACGGGCCGTCCAACGCCGAGTGGCTCGTCAAGCGGGATCTCGACATGCAAGTGACGCCCACCATCTTCGATTACAAGGGCAAAGAGTACATGGTGGACGCGAGCAAGGAGTGCCGTCTCTATTTCATGGATACCGAATCCATCGGCGGCGACGATCACCGCACACCGGTTTACCGCACTCCGCTCATCTGCAATGAAATTGTCGACTTTGCCGAGGCGGGCATCTGGGGTTCGCTCGCCACCTGGGAAGATGCGAAAGGCACGCGTTGGCTCCTGACGCCGTTCTGGGGCCCCAAGCATTCGCAGTTCAAGGCGCCCATCGAGAATGGCGTGGTCAAGAAGGGCGCCATCGCCGCTTTTAAGGTGGAGCCGAAAAATGGCAAGGTGCAATTGTCGCCGGCCTGGATTTCGCGCGACATGGATCAAGCCGAGCCGCCGGTGATCGCCAACGGAGTGATCTTCGCGTATGGCAGCGGAGAGAACACAGCGCAGGCGTTTCCGGACGTCGGCCTCGACTTCCGGATGGAGCGTCGCGTTCCCAAATCGACGCACGCGGTGCTGTATGCGCTGGATGCGCAGACCGGCAAAGAGCTGTGGTCGAGCGGCAAGGATATCGCGACTTGGAATCACTGGGGCGGGCTTGCGATGGCCAACGGCCGCGTCTACATCAACACTTACGACGGAGTTCTGTACTGCTTCGGCATCCGGCAATGAACTTTCCGCTGGCTGTGGCGCTGCTCGGCGCCGTTGCGGCGCAGGCACAAACGGCAGACCCAGCCAAGGCGATCGCCGAACTCGAACGCGAGTTGGCCGCGCACATTCGACTGCTGAGCGATTGGGGCGGGTTGACGCGCTACGGCAGCGAAAATGCCGAATTGCGCGCGCCGGCCGCGGGTGTCGATCGGGTGGTGTTTCTCGGCGACGATGTCACGGAATTGTGGGGCCGCGGCAAGGAGCAGTTCTTTCCGGAGAAACCGTATCTCAATCGCGGCATCAGCCGCCAGACTACACCGCAAATGCTGGTTCGATTTCGCCAGGATGTCGTCGGCCTGAAGCCCAAGGTGGTGGTGATTCAAGGCGGAACCAACGACCTTGCGGGTTATTCGGGTCCGGCCACCGAAGGCACCATCGCCGAGAATTTCATGACGATGACCGAGCTTGCGAAGTTCCACGGCATCCGCGTTGTGCTGGCATCGGTCACTCCGGTTTGCGACTGTTTCAGGACTATCACCGAACAGAGGCCTCCCGGCAAAATCATCGGGTTGAATGGCTGGCTGAAGGATTACGCGGCCCGCAGTGGTTCTGTGTACCTCGACTACTACTCCGCGTTGGCGGAAGGCCGGGCGATGAAAAAGGAACTGACGGTGGACGGACTCGTTCCCAACGGCCACGGTTACGAGTTGATGGCGCCGCTGGCAGAGCAAGCGATCGCGCAGGCGCTCGTCAGGAAGTGATCGTTACGGAGCGGAATCAGCCGCGTCCGTACTGCGCCACGACACTGAGCCACGACACTGGGCCACGACACTGAGCCACGACACTGAGCCACGACCGTCAGAGAGTGGTTTCGGCAATTGGCCGGACCAGGTCGCCTGGATTGTAAGGTGCGCAGAACCTCAGTATAATGAGCCTGGATTAAAGACACAGGGGGCTTATGGGAGTGCGGGTCGGCGCGGCCACGTGGTTGCTGTGCGGCGGATGTGTACTTCTGTCTGCGCCACAAGAGCCCTCGCCGGTTTCGTTTTCTCGCGACGTCGCTCCCGTTCTGGCGCGCAATTGCCTCTCCTGTCACGGATCCGCTCAGCCTCAGGCGCAGTTCGATCTCACCACCCGCGCCTCATCTCTCAAGGGCGGCCAGAAAGGACCGGCCGTCGTTCCAGGCGACGCGGCCGCGAGTTCGCTCTATCTGCGGCTGACCGGACAGCAGCAGCCCGCGATGCCGCTCGGCGGAAAGCTCACTAACGCCGAAATCGCCATCATTAAGAACTGGATCGACAGCGGCGCCGTTTGGGATGGCGGTGCGCTCACCGCTCCAACGGAGCCACTGAAGCCTGCCGGCCGTGAGAAGGTTTTCACCGGGCGCGAGCGCAATTGGTGGGCGTTCCGAAAGCCTGTTCGTCATCCGGTTCCACAGGTCAACGACCGCCGGTGGAAAGGCAACCCGATCGATGCCTTCGTCAAGAAGGCGCTCGACGAAAAGGGACTTCAGGCGGCGCCGCAGGCCGGTCGCAGGACTTTGATCCGGCGCGCCTATCTCGACCTGGTCGGACTGACGCCGCCGCCGGAGGCCGTCCAGGCGTTCGTCAACGATCCCTCGCCGGACGCCTGGCAGAAGCAGATCGACGGCCTGCTCGCCTCGGCGCACTACGGCGAACGGTGGGGCAGGCATTGGCTCGATGTCGCGCGCTACGCCGATAGCTGGGGCCATATTCACGACGACGACAATCCCAACGCCTGGCGTTATCGCGACTACGTGATTCAGTCCTTCAACAACGACAAGCCGTACGACCGCTTCGTCCGCGAACAGCTCGCCGGCGACGAGTTGGACGAGGCCGGCTTCGACGGCGTGATCGCCACGGGCTTCTACCGCATCGCCCCCCGCGTGCTCTTCCGCGAGAAACAGAACCCACACTACCGCTACGACTACCTCGACGATATGATCGGCACCACCTCGCGGGCGTTTCTGGGGCTGACGGTCAACTGCGCGCGGTGTCACGATCACAAATTCGATCCCATCTCGCAGATGGATTACTACCGGATGATGGGAATCTTTTTCCCGTTCATCGACTACGACCATCCGCTCGCGCCCGCCGGGGAAGCGGCCGCGGCCGAGCAACTGAAGACCGCGCTCGATGCCAGGATCAGGCCGCTGCGCGAGAAGATCCGGCAGATCGAGGAACCGTACCGGATGGCTGCCTTCGAGGAAAGGCTGAAAACCTTTCCGGAGGATATCCAGGCCGCCGTCCGCACTCCCGAAGAACAGCGCACGCCGGGCCAGAAG
>JBOGMR010000384.1:0-15725 GCA_050746825.1 Bryobacteraceae bacterium
TCCCAAGGACCCGAACGATGAGAAGAACGTCGTGCTCGAGATTCGCGCCGGCACGGGCGGCGACGAGGCGTCGCTGTTCGCCGGCGAGATCTTCCGCATGTACACGCGCTACGCCGAGTCGCAGGGCTGGCGTGTGGAAGTCACTTCGGCGAGCGATTCCGCGGTGGGCGGGATCAAGGAAGTCATCGCGCTGGTGAACGGCCAAAAGGTGTACAGCAAGATGAAGTACGAGAGTGGCGTTCACCGTGTGCAGCGCGTTCCGGTCACCGAGCAGGCGGGACGCGTGCATACGTCGGCGATCACGGTGGCCGTGCTGCCTGAGGCTGACGAGGTGGAAGTCAAGATCGATCCGAAGGACATCCGGATCGACACCTTCTGTTCCTCGGGTCCCGGCGGGCAATCGGTGAATACCACGTACTCTGCGGTGCGCATCACTCATCTGCCGACCGGCCTGGTGGTTTCGTGCCAGGACGAGAAGTCGCAGATCAAGAACCGCGCCAAAGCCGAGCGCGTGCTGCGATCGCGTCTCTACGAGATGGAGCTGGAGAGACAGCAGGCGCAGCTCGGCGCCGAGCGGCGCAGCATGGTCGGCAGCGGCGACCGCAGCGAGAAGATCCGCACCTACAACTTCCCGCAGAACCGCGTCACGGACCACCGCATCGGACTCACGCTGCACCAGCTCGATATGGTGATCGACGGCCGGCTCGATCCGGTTGTGGAAGCGCTCACGACCCACTACCAGACCGAGAAACTGAAGGGGCAGGGCGACTCCGCCTGACGGCCCGTGACGATCGGCACGGCGCTCGTCCAGGGGAAGAAGCTCCTTGAAGATGACGCGATCGCCGCGTCGCGTTTGACGGCCGAGGTGCTGCTGGCGCATGCTCTGGGCTGCGACCGCGTCTATCTCTATGCGAATCCGGAGCAAGAGCTGCGCGAAGTCGAGTGGCTGCACTACGGTCGCTATCTTCACGAGAGGCTCGAAGGCAAGCCGGCCCAGTACATCACCCGGCGCCAGGAATTCTACGGCCGCGAGTTCATCGTGTCGCCCGCGGTGCTGATTCCACGGCCCGAAACCGAGCACGTGATCGAAGCGGTGGGGCAGGCGCTTTCGCCTGCCCAAATTGTCGACGTTGGCTGCGGCTCCGGCGCGATCGCCGTTACGCTGAGCTTGGAGGTTGGGACACAGGTTTGTGCGACGGATGTCTCGCACGATGCGTTGGCAGTCGCGCGAGACAACGCCCGGCGGCTCGGCGCAGACGTGCAATTCGTCGTCTGCGACTTGCTCTCAGCCCTCGCATCCGCCAGCTTCGACGTCGTGGTCTCCAACCCGCCCTATGTGCCGCGCGATGAAATCGCGGCGCTCCAGAGAGAGGTTCGGGATTGGGAGCCGCACGTGGCTCTGGACGGCGGCCCCGAGGGCTGCGACATCTACGCGCGCCTGATTCGCGATGCCTCGCGCGTGCTGAAGCCCGGAGGCCGCTTGATCGTCGAGCTGGGCTATCGCAGCCTCGATCCCGTCTCCGCCATGCTCGACTCGCGCTGGCGGGAGATCACGATCACGCGCGACCTGGCCGGGATTCCGCGCGTGCTTTCGTGCACGCTCGAATCGCATCGAGAGTAATCTGCGCCGTCTTCTCCCAGGAAAACTCTCCCGCGCGCAGCGGTCCGGCTGCAACCAGGCGTGCGCGAAGCTCATCGTCGAGCGTCACGCGCCGCATGGCATCGGCGAAAGCCGCGCCGCTAGCGGGGTCGAACTGGAGCGCCGCGCCGCCCGCAATTCCCGAGACCGGCTGGATGTTCGAGCAGGCCGTGGGAATGCCGGCCGCGAGCGCTTCAAGCACTGGCAAGCCGAAGCCTTCGAAACGCGACGGGTAGAAGAACGCGTGCGCGCGCGCGAACAAGCCGTAGAGCTGCTCGCGCGGAATCCAGCCCGTGAAATCGACTGCACCGGCCAGGCCGAGTGAGTCTCGAAGCTCTTCAAGCTGCCGTGCGAAGAAACCACGCAGACCCGTGATCACGAGCCGGAATTCCGCGCGCTCTTTGCGGAATTCTGCGAATGCGCGGAGCAGCCCGTCGAGATTCTTATGCGGATGCAGCGTCGACACCGCCAGCAGGAACGGCCGCGTCGTATCCGGTTTGCGCGCGCGGCCGATCTCGAAGAACCGCGGGTCGACGCCCAGCGGCGCGACGGTCACTTTCGACGCCGCGACGCGATAGTAGCGCAGCAAATCGTCGCGAGTCGCTTCGGAGTCGGCCAGCAGGTGCGCCGAACGATGCACCGACGCCCATAGCAGCAGGCGCCAGAACGGCAGATCGAACCAGCGGAAATTCTCGGGCTGCCGCTTGTGCTGGAGGTCGTGAAACACGGTGACTTGCGGGCAGGACGCAATCACGGGCGCCGTAAAACCCGGATTGAACAGCGCATCGAGTTGTTGCGCGGAGGCTCTCCATACCAGGCCCGTCTGCTCCCACGCGATACGTCCGGGCCGGAACGTCGCATTCACCGGCTGCGGCGCGTGATGGAAGTTCGACGTTACGGGAATGAGGTCGGGCCCCGTCTCGCGATTCGTGAATACCCAGTAGTGGTTCTCCCGATCGATCGAAGCGAGCGCCGCCAGCAGGCTGCGCAGGTAGATTTCCGTGCCGCCCACCTGCCCCGGAATCATGTAGAGGGCGTTGATTCCGATGTGGAGCGCCGGCGTCAACGTGGTCTCATATGTTCGGCGGCCTGTTCGAGCGACTGCTGCGCTACCTGGTTCTTCGGATTCAGCTCGAGTGCGCGCTTGTATTCGCGGGTGGCGCTGGCGTAGTCCTGATTGGCCTGATACATGTGGCCGCGATAGACGTAGGTCATGTCGAAGTTCGGATCGAGCGCCTTGGCCTTGTCGAGCGCTTGCCAGGCTTCTGCGCCGCGGCCCGACTTGCCGTGAATCATGCCAATCTGCGAGTAGACGTGCGCGCTCGGCTCGATCGCGGCAGCTTGCTCCAGTTTCGCCAGCGCCTGCTGCAAGTCGCCCAGGCAGTCGTACGCGTGAGCCCAGTTGATGAGCAGCGGCGCATCGGGCTTGTCGAGCTTGGCCACGATGGCGTACTCCTGGACGGCCTCGTTGCAACGGCGCTGAGCAAAGTACGCGAATGCGAGCTGAAAGTGCGCGCGGGACTTGCCGGGCGACTTGGCGACTGCGTCTCCCCACAACGCTTCCGCGCTACTCCAGGCCTTTGCGCGTTGGTACGTGAGCGCTCCTGAGCCGAGCAGCACAGCGCCGAGGCTTGCGACTGCGGCATGACTGTCGATTCGAACACGCCGCAAAAACTCAACGGCGATGAGCAACAAACCGATGATTGGAAGATAAAGCCGGCGCTCCGCGACCGGATCCCTGATCGGCAGGATCGACGAAGTCGGCGCCAGCAGCAGCAGCAGGCTGAGCAGTCCGAAGGATGCCAGCGGATAGCGCTTGCGAAGGACAATCGCCGCCGCTAGAAGCGCGAGCAGCGCGATCAGGCCGAAGATGGAGCCATGTTCCGTCGGTGAATGCGAGATCGGGAAATCGTAGTCGATCGTGAGCCCGGAAGGAATCAGGAAGAGCCGTAAGTAGACGAAGATGGCGCGGAATTGCGTGAAGAGGTATTCATACCACTTGAAGTCCGTGAGCGAGAAGCCCGCGCTGTCGGCAACCCCGATCCGCTTGAGCACGAAAGCCGCACCCAGTGCGCCCGCGGCCACCAACGGAGCGTACAGCCGCCAGTTGCGCTTGATGCCCTCCAACGAAAAGCCGGGATTGAAGAAGTAGTCGGTGAGCAGCAACAGCGCCGGCAGCACCACCGTATTTTCCTTCGACGCGAGTGCGGCGCCGGACAGCAGGATGACTCCGGCCGTCGTGCCCCATCCGATGGCGGCGGACCGGCGGTACAAGAACAGCGCGAACGCGCCGAGGAAAAACAGAGTCGCGAGACTGTCGGAGCGGCCCGCGATGTAAGCGACGCCTTCGGTCTGCACGGGATGAAGCAGGAACAGCCCCGCGGCGAACAGTGCGAGCAGATTGTTGCGCTCGCGACCCGCGAGGGAAAGCAGCCGGCGGATCAATGCAAACACCAGCCCCGAATTCAGAACGTGGATCAGTACGTTCCAGAGATGATAGCCGGTCGTGTCCGTCCCCGACGATTGATAGTTGAGCCAGTACGTGAACATGAGCAGCGGCCGCACGCCTTTTACCCAATCGAGCAGCGGCCGGTCAGCCTGGCCGGGCATATTCATCGGAAGATACGTGTCGTCGAAAAGAAACGGTCCGTTCAATGCGGGTCCGTAGGCCTGGAAGCCGGCATACAGGAACACGATCCCCGCGATCGCGTACTGCCACCACGCGAGGCCTGTGCGCGGGGGCGCTGCAACGGCTGTCCGTGTCTTTTGAGCCTCTCGTTTTTTCGTTTTCATCCCTGGGAAATCAGACCTTGCTCGCCTCGCGCAAGTGATATTCGAGAATCGCTACGCGCTGCGCCAGGGCGATGTTGTCGTCGCGGAGCCTGGAGATGATCACGGAGAACCTGTAAAAGATGATGAGGAACACGCAACCCACGATCAGGAGCAGAGCCAGTGGCGGGTAGCTGATGCCGAGTTGCTGCGCCGCCGCTTCGAGAAGCCCGGGCGAACGGGACAACGCGAGCAGCGCAATTGCCGCGACGAGCCAACTTACAGAATACTCGACGCGGATGTGCGCGCGACGGATGGACATGAGCACGAGCACGATCAGGACCAGGCTCAGTCCCGTCGTAAAGTTCATCAATCGATCCATATTCATTGGCCCCATGTTGAGTCGCCTCGATCACGACCGTCGCCGCAGCCGCAGCACGTTGACGAACACACCGAGCAACACATGAACAATATAGTAGATGGATTTGAGAGGCGTGATCGAGCTCTTGCCGGTCAATCGCGGCAGCACGTGGCAGGGCACCTCCAGAAATTGAAACGCTTTGCGCTGCAACACCACCAGCGCTTCGATCTCCGGGTACTCCAGCGGAAAGCTCTTGCTGAACACCTCGAGCGCTTTGCGATTGACGCCGACGAAACCCGACGTCGGGTCGCGGACCTCTTTGCCAAGAATGGGCCGCAGAATCATGCGGAAGAAGTGAATTCCGAGCGACCGCATGGGGCTGGTGTAGGGCGCGCCGCCGTTGAGGAATCGCGAGCCGATCACCATCTGGCAGCCTGAGGTTCGCAGCGCCTCGTAAACCTTCGGAATGTCGTGCGCGTCGTGCTGGCCGTCCCCATCAACCCGGATGACGTGCTGATATCCGAGCTCGAAAGCGAGCTTGTAGCCGGCCTGAACGCAGCCTCCGAGTCCGAGGTGATAAGGCAACTGCAGGACTCGAGCTCCGGCCGCGCGTGCTACGCTGGCCGTCGCGTCGAGCGAACAGTCGTCGATTACAAGAACCGGCACACCGGGCATGACTTCGCGAATCGAGCGCACGACGCCCGCGATGGCGCCTTCCTCATTGAAGGCCGGGACGACGATGAGGAGAGAACGGCCGCTCGTGCGGCTCACAGCTCGGCCACCTCACGGGCGCTGATTGCGTGGGAACGAAGCAACTTCCGAAACGCGGAGTCGGAGATTCGGGCCGTGCGGCGAATGCGGCGGCGGTCGCGTATGAGTCCAGCGGCATGGCGGAACAGCGCGGCGTGGGCAGCGACCACCAGCCACACCAGCCGAAGGCCGGAGTGACCCGCGTCGCGGTACCGCGCGGCCGTGCCTTTGCCTCGCAACAGAAATCCGAGATGCCACGCGTAGCGCGCCGCTGAAATAAACGGCGAGGCGGCGATTTCACGCGCGGGGAAATTCTTGAACAGGACGAACAGACGGTTCCGCTCGACGTAATACGCTTTGAGCGGAGAAGCGCGTCCGGCGGTGTGGGAGTAGCGATGCTCCACGACGGCGCCCGGCACGTAGAGGCATCTCCAGCCGGCGCGTTGCGCGCGGAGTCCGAGATCGGTGTCCTCGCAATAGAGAAAGAAGCGGTCGTCAAAGCCGCCGATCTCATCGAGCATTTGACGCCGGTAGAGCGCGGCGGACCCGCTCGGCAGCAGCACTTCTTCGAGGCGCGAGAAACGCGCGGGCGGCGCCCGGTGGCCGCGCTGCTTGCTGCTGCCGTCGGCGCAGATCAACATGCCGGCCGAGTCGAGCGCGCCGTCCGGGGCAAGGCGAACCTGCGACGCACCCATGCCCACATCCGCCCGCTCCTCCATCGCGCGGATGAGTTGCTGCAGCCATTCGGGATGCGGGACGGCGTCGTCGTTGAGGGCAGCCAGATACGGAGCTTGCGATGCGTCGTACACCTGATTGACGGCGCGGCCGAATCCCGCGTTGGTTTCGTTTTCGATCGAGCGCACTCGAGGCTCAGCGACGCGCGCGAGGATCTCTCGTGCGAGCCTTTTGCCGCTGTTGTCCACGACTACGGCTTCCCAATCTTGCAGCGTCTGTCTCCCGAGCGCCTCGAGGCACCCTAGCAGCGTCGAATCCGCCGCCAGAGTCGGAATTGCGACCGTGATTCGCGCGTTGCGCAACTACAGATTCTACCGCGCGCACACCCGTCCAACGCCGGGAGCCGATCGCTGACGGTCGCGGTTCGGTGAGGGGCCCTCACGCGCCGAAGCACGGAACGTCGATAGTGAGGGAGCGGTTACCGTAGAATAGAAAGCGATGGCTCTCTCGGTCAGGCTCATCAAAGAGATCAAGCAGGCGATCTCCAATCTTCGCCCGGATGAAGTGCGCCGGACCGCGGAGCGGCCGATGGCGGTCGGGCTGGTTGCGACCAGCAGTGCGGCTTACGCGGCGATAGAGGACTTTCTGGCGCCGACGGCCGTGTCGCGAGAGAAACGAATGGAGCTGATGCAGATGCTCTATCGCGCGGGCGATCCAGGGCTGCCTCCTCGCTTCGACCTCGTTCTGGACACGCAGCCGATCGTCGGCGGGCACGACACGTTTCACTTCGATCCGTCGAGTCCCCGGCGCACGGTGCGAGAGATTCTGGACAAGCGCGAAGACCTGGGCCTGCCGCTGGCGCGCCATTTCTATCCGTTCCGCGAACCCGTAATCGATCGAATCATCTTCACGATCGCAAAAGAGAACGCCCTGTTCGCGCTTGCCACTTCCCTGCCGAACGTGGTTCCGAGCCTGGTTGAGCTGCCGTGGGCGATCGGCGAGTTTGCTTCCGACACGGCGTTCCTGACAATGAATCAGATGCGGATGGCGTTTCTGATTGCCGCGGCGAGCGACAGTCCGATCGGGTACCGGGAGCAGAAGGCGGAGATCGCGTCGATCGTTGCGGGCGCGTTCGGTTGGCGCGCGCTGGCCCGCGAACTGGCCGGCAAGATTCCCATGGGCGGCGGCCTGATTCCGAAGGGCTCGGTGGCATTCGCCGGGACCTACGTAGTCGGACGGAGCCTCGAAAAATATCACAGCTTCGGCTACGGCCTCACCCGCGAAGAGCGGCGCGACGCCTACGAAGATGCGCTGCGGCGCGGCCGCGGTGTGGCAGAACGCCTGATGGCGTCGCTCAAAAGAGTCGACGCAGCGTAAGCCTTGGCCGCGGCGGTTCCGCACAGAAAGAGCGGCCAAGGGCCGGCTGGAGGATTCCGTTTCACGCCAGAGAGCAATGGATTCCTCCAGCAGCTCGTTGATGTGGACCTCGTTCACCTGCGCATGGTACCCCAAGACGCGGCGTGCGCCAGGTTACACGGTGGGACGTTTTGAAAACTGCGCGGCGGCTGCCTTCAAATACGGCCGGAACTGCTCGCGCCAGTAGGCGACGAATCCCTGGCGCCGGATTTCGGCGAGCGTCGCGTCGTAGTGATCCAGTAACGCGCCCGCGAAAAGCTTGCCGGTGCGCCGCGCGGCGAGCCCCGTACACTTCGAAAGCCACGACACGTTCTCCGGAAGACGCTGGACGGCGGACATCGCCATCATCGAAGAAAGGTCGTACACCGACCGATTCTGCGCCGCGGCTTCGGCTTGGAGTCCGGCCCAACGGTTGCGGATATCTTCGGGGGCGGGAAGTCGCGGCGTGCGGATGCGCGCAAAATCCTTACGGACACTGGCCCACTCGGCGCGCAAGCCGGCCACATCCAGCGGGGGCGTGTTGATCGATTCGGCCAGACGCCCGGAGGCTGCTTCGAGGCCGTCGAGCAGTTGATCCATGGTTTCGACTGTCGCGTCGGGTCCAATGAGTCCTTCGCGCTTGAGCTCCGCCGCAATTTCCTGGATCAACTGCCTGCCGGCGCCGGACAGATCGGACAGCGCAGCGAGAACCCAGACCGGCGAGGCACGGAAGGTAAGAATTCCGATCAGCTCAATGCCGTTGCCAGTCATGCGCCGGACGAGGAAGTCCTCAGCGACGCGATTCTCCGTGATTGGATACGTACCCTCGACTTGGCCGACTTGCTCGATCAAGTAACGCAGCACGGAACCGGCCAGGCTCTGGTAGAGCCGTGTGCGGCGCAAGCGCACGGGAATGGCGACGTCGGTCAGTTCGCGGAGTAATCCGCCGCCCAGCGCTGCCGCGGATCGCACGACGCGCTCCGGCAATGAACGGAGATACTTCTCATCCATAGACTCGCCGTCCTCCAACGTATGTGGCTTCGATGGCGACGCGCCCCTCGCGAAGGCGGAAGAACACGAAGTCGGCACGGTCGCCCGCGATGAGGCCTTGTTGCCGGCCGGGCACGGCGCCGGCGCGCGCCGCGTTGGTAGTCGCCAGGCGCACGGCATCCGCCAGCGGGAGGCCGCCCAGGCGGACCAGATTCGCAACGCCGTCGTCCATGCGCAACGCGGAACCCGCCAGCTTGTCCTGTCCGGCGAGCACCACGCGATTGTCTTCGGTTAAATCGACGGCCTGTTCCCCGAGCTGATATCGGCCGGGCTTCGCGCCCGCGGGCGAGCTGGCATCCGTCACGAGCACCGCGCGTTCGATGCTCTTGGCCCGCAACGCCACTTTCAAGAACGACGCCGGCAGATGAATTCCGTCCACGATGAAACTCGCCATCAGGCGATCTTCCGCGAGCTGATCCCAGATGTAATTGGGATGGCGCCGCAGGATCGTGTGAGCGCCGTTGCCGAGATGCGTCGACATGGTTGCGCCGGCCGAGACGGCGTCGGCGATGTGACCCGCTTCCGCGTTGGTGTGGCCGATGCTCACGACGATCCCGTCTTTGGCGAGGGCTTCGATGAAAGCTGGGGCGCCTTGCCACTCCGGCGCGAGCGTCATGAGTCGAATCTGCCCGCGTGCAGCGTCCTGGAGCCTCCGGAATTCCTCGAGATCGGGCGGCCTCGCCCAGCGCCGGGGATGGGCGCCGCGAGGCCCATCGTCCGGCGAGATGAACGGGCCTTCCACGTGGAAGCCGTCCATGGCCGCGCCCTCGGCGAGCGATTCCTTGGCCCGCGCGAGATTCGCCAGCGCGCCCGCCATGTCATCGGGGCCGCCGGTGATTACCGTCGGATAGAAACGCGCGACACCGGTCGAGAACAGCACCTCGATCGATCGTGCGATCTCGTCGTGCGGCGTCGCAGGCGAGTTGTAGTCGACACCCGCGAAGCCGTTCACCTGGATATCGACAAAGGCGGGGATGAGCCAGCTCTCGGCTGGTGGTTTTGCCGCGAGGAGTGCTGGCGGAGGCGACACGGCGCCGATCGTCTCGCCGAATGCCACCTGAATCGGCCGGCCCGAATTCACATCTTTACCGGTTATTGTTTTTTGCACAAATTTACACAGGTTTGTAACAGCCCTAAAGCGTCAACTGAAAGCAAACGCGCGAGATAAAATCTGTTGAAAAGATTGTGGAAAGCGCTGTTGCCCTCTAGCATTCGAACGCCGCTCAGGTTACAACTGATGAATCTTGACCGGCTGCGGAGTGCCAGGTCCAGGTGATCTCGGGGGAGGTAACTGGTCCGGGTATTCAAAACCGCAGCCGGTTTTTTCGTACCGCCTCAACTCACCGTCGCGTGCTGCTCCACCTGGGAAAGCCAGCCGTAGCGATCCGGTTTGGCGCCATTGATGACCGCAAAAAACTCCTTTTGCAATTTCTCGGCCACCGGTCCACGCCGGCCTTTTCCGATTTGGATGCGGTCGACCGAACGGATCGGCGTGATTTCCGCGGCAGTGCCCGAGAAGAAAACCTCGTCGGCGATGTAGAGCATTTCGCGCGGCACGATCGTTTCGATCACCGGAATACCGGCGTCCTCGGCGAGGCGAATCACGGTGTCGCGCGTGATGCCGGGCAACACGGAAGCGCCCAGCGGCGGAGTGTGGATCTTGCCGTCGCGCACCAGGAAGATGTTTTCACCGGAGCCTTCACTCACGTAGCCGGATTCATCAAGCGCGATCCCTTCCGAATACCCATTGATGATGGCTTCCATCTTGATGAGCTGCGAGTTCATGTAATTGGCGCCGGCTTTAGCCAGCGCGGGCAGCGTGTTCGGCGCGATGCGGTTCCAGCTTGCGACGCAAACGTCGACGCCTTCGGCCAAGGCTTCTTCGCCGAGATACTTGCCCCATTCCCAGCAGGCGACAAAGACATCGACCGGGTTCTTGAGCGGGTTCACTCCGATCTCGCCGTATCCGCGGATCGCGATCGGACGTAGGTAGCAGGACCGCATGCGGTTGACGCGTACGAGCTCAAGCATCGCCTCAGCAAGCTGCTCGCGCGTGTAACCGAGCTCCATGCGATAAATCTTCGCGGAGTCGGCCATGCGACGAACGTGCTCATGCAAACGGAACACGGCAGGCCCGGAGGACGTGGCGTAACAACGGATACCCTCGAACACCGAGCTGCCATAACTGACCACGTGCGAAAGTACGTGGATCTTCGCATCGTCCCAGGGAATGAAGCGGCCGTTATGCCAGATTTTTTCGGTAGGCGTCAACATTCGATTATTATAGCGGCTCCGTAGGGGCGATCTCCGGCGACGCTTGCAATGCCTCAAGGGCGACGCGTTCCGCGGCTAACGATGAAGCGAGCAGGCTGCCTCATCCAATTTCTGATTGCATCGCTTCCGGTCGATTGGTTCATCAACACGGGTCACCGGCGAGACAGTGCCCGAGCTCCCAGCCGCCGGCAACTTCGTGAGCGCTTGTTTGAGCAGTGGGAGATTCCACTGTCGTCGCCGTCTCGCATAACGGCGAGCTGGGTATTCTAGTGGGCTTTGGAGGCGGCGGCCCATGGCACGAGGTTGCGCCCCCCCTGGATCGCGTAGGTTGGAGTTGTGACAGTCGAACACAAGCTGGCGCTCGGCGAGGCGATCTGGGTCGATCCGCAGCGCATGAGCGGAGCCCCCTGTTTTCGGGGCACGCGTGTCCCGCTGCAGAGTCACATCGATTTTTCTCGAAACAGGTGAGACTATTGATCAGTTTCTGAAGCTCTATCCAAGCGTGACCCGCAAGCAGGTCCTCGCTGTCCTCGACGCGGCGAATCGCCAACTGCTCGAATGCGCATCCTCCTTGATGAATGCGTAGATCCGCGCGTTGCGCGGCGGTTTCCCGATCACGCAAGCTAGGGCACCCTATTGACATCGGGCGGATATGCTTCAGACCGGTGTCCTATCGACTTGACAACGCTTTCATCGGCGTTTCATCATAACCGTGATCAGGTTTCTTTTAGGGGTTTACAAGTCTTACGCGGAAGGGGTGTAGGTGAAAATGGCGCATTCTCATCGTTTGAGGAGCATCTCCGCTTTAGCACTAGTGTGCGCTGCGGCTGTTCAAGGACAAGACACACGAGCCAAGTTGCAGGGTCAGGTCACTGACTCGACAAACGCTGTCGTCGCGGGCGCGACCGTCACGCTGCGGAACGAGAACACTGGTGTTCAAACGCAGCAGCAGACTAACCTGGTCGGACAGTATCTGTTTGACTTCGTCCTTCCGGGCGGCTACACCGTCACGGTCGAGATGGCCGGATTCAAACAGTTCGTCCAGCGCAATATTCTGGTGCAGGCTCGCGGCGACGTCACGGTGAATGCGACGCTCGACGTCGGCAACACGCGCGAGACGGTCACGGTTGAAGCATCGCCCGTGGCGGTGCAGTTCAACACGACCACAATGGCGATGACCATCGACACCAAGATGGCAAACTCGCTGCCGATTATCAGCCGCAATCCCTTCCTGCTGGTGGCGCTGAATCCGGCGACGGTGGTGCGATCCACCAACGAGCAGAGCCCGTTCCATCACTGGTCGCCGAACGAATTCGACGTCGGGGGCAACACCAATCGCAAGAACGACATCATCCTCGACGGCGCCCCCTCCATGACTGCGCAGAAGTCGAGCTACACGCCGCCGATGGATGCCGTGCAGGAAGTCAACCTGCAGCAGAACGCCGTCGACGCAGAGTTCGGCCACAGCGCCGGCGGCATCATCAGCGTCCAGATGAAGTCGGGCACCAACGACTTCCATGGCAGTGCTTACTATCTCGGCCGCAATCCTGCCTTCAATGCGCTCGCCGACCGGACCACTCGCGGAAAGAACCTCACGCGTCAGCACGTCTGGGGCGTCACGCAAGGCAACGCGATCATGAAGAACAAGCTGTTCAGCTTCTTCGCGTACGAAGGCTGGCGGACGATCGAGCCGAAGAGCGTAATTTACACGATGCCGACCGACCTCGAGCGCGCCGGTGATTTCTCGCGTTCGCTGAACAACGACGGTGGTCTTCGCACGATCTTCGATCCATTCACCACGCAGACCAGCGGCAATACGGTGACGCGGACGCCGTTCGCGGGCAACGTCATCCCGGCAAATCGTATCGATGCCACCTCGCGCATCATGATGAACGACATCTGGAAGCCGAATAGTCCGGGCGTCGGGGCGCGCGGTGCGAATAACTTTCTCGCGGGCTACGCGAACCGTTTCCGCTACTGGAACATTTCCGAGCGGGCCGACTGGAACCTGAGCGACAAGTGGAAGCTGTTCGGACGGTACAATCAGTTCCGCACGTTCACGAAGTGGGACGATTTCACGGGCGGCGCCGCGGCGCAGCCAGTCGACGGATCCAAACGCCACTCGATCAGTTTCTCGGGTGACGCCGTATACGCGATGAACGCGTCGACCGTCCTCAACTTCCGCTTCGGCGTCAACGCCATCGTCGATTCGTTCGGTGTCCCGGAAGCGAAGCTCAAAGAGAGCGATCTCGAAAAGTTCTGGCCCGGCAACGCCTGGTTCAAGCCTTATCTCGCCGATCTGCCGGATATTTACTACCCGGGCATGTCGGTTCGCGCGGTGAACGCGGGCAGCGCGGGCGCAGCGGGGAACACGACCATCGGCAAGGCCGGCTACTGGTATCAGGAGCCCGATTCGTGGAACATCGAATCGAAAATGTCGAAGAACATCGGCCGGCATTACATGAAGATCGGCGGCGAGTACCGCAAAGACAAGGTGAACGCGGCGCGCCCGCAGCCGATGAATTTCGATTTCCAGCCTGCGCTGACGGCGGATACGTACAATGCTCCGAATGTCGGGCTTCGCGGTGACGCGTGGGCCAGCATGCTGCTCGGCGTGATCGATCAGAATTCGGCGATCCGCTCGATCCCGATTCAGCGGCCGCGCAACGACTACTATGGCCTGTTCTTCCACGACGACTTCAAGTTGACCTCCAAGCTGACGCTGAACCTCGGCCTGCGGTATGAGTTCCACAGCGCAATGGTGGACGCGCAAGACCGGCTGTCGCGCTTCCCGGATCTCACCAACCCGATCCCCGAATTTCAGGGAGCCAATGCGCCGGTGTTGCCCGCGCAGGTGACCGCACTGCGCTCGGCGGCTCCGATTTACAACGGCGCGTGGACCTTCACCGACAGCGGCAATCGCAACTCGTGGAGTGCGCCGAAGAATCTGTTCCTGCCGCGCGCCGGACTGGCGTGGCGCCTGGACAGCAACACGGCGATTCGGATCGGCTGGGCGCGCTATGTAGTGCCCGCCACGCTGACCGATGGTCTGAATATCCTCGGCAGCGTTTTTTACCCGGGCTTCGACGCGACGACCACAGGGGTCGCTCCGCTTCAGGGGGTGCCGCAGCAAAGGCTCAACAATCCGTACCCCAACGGACTCGTTCCGGTTACCGGGAAAACGTTCGGCCGTTACACGAATCTCGGCACGTCGGCGAACTGGTATAAGCAGGACTTCAAGCCCGCCGTCAATGACCGCATCAATTTCAGCGTGCAACGGCAACTGCCCGGCCGGATCGTGGCGGACATCACGTTCTTCATGAACTACGGCGAGAATCTGCCGTACACCTACAACCTCAATCAGGTTGACCCACGCGTCGGGTATCGCATCGGCAACGCCGTGACCGCCACTGTGCCGAATCCATTCTTCAATGTCCTGCCGGCGAACAAGATGCCGGGTACGCTCCGCACCCAGCAGAACATCGCTATTCGCGAGTTGTTGCGTCCGTATCCGCAGTACGGCGACCTCCTCGAGGGCACCCGCGGCGGCATTACCAACCGTTATCGCGCGCTCCAGATGCAGTTCCAGCGGCCCTTCGCCAACGGCTTCAATATGGTGGTCGGCTACGGTTACAACCGCGAGCGGAACCAGGAATTCTACGACGAGCAGGACAACTTCACCCACACATTCACGTTTCAGCGGGCGCGTAACGCGCGTCATCGTCTGACGGGCGCGGCGATTTACGAGCTGCCGTTCGGCAAAGGGCGGAAATTCATGAGCCAGGCGAATCCCGTGGTCGACGCCATTCTGGGCGGGTGGTCCACCAGCGGATTGCTGACCTACAACAGCGGCCTCTATCTGCGGTTTGCGGGACTGCTGGTGAACGGCGATCCGGCGCTGGACAATCCGGCTAAGGAGCGCTGGTTCAACACCTCCGTGTTCAGGCAGCTCCCGGCGTTTACGCGGCGTGAGAACCCTCTGCAGTTCGACAACTTGAAGGGTCCGCGTTTCGTGAACTTCGACGGAGTGCTGGCGAAGGAGTTCAACGTCCTGCCTGAGAACCGGCTGAAGTTTGAGCTCCGCGGCGAAGCGTACAATTTGACGAACCGGTTCCCAGCCGCCGATCCGGACGTGACGGTCACATCCTCGAACTTCGGCAAGATAGTCGCGCAGCGCGCAGGCGTCTTCGGCCGCCAGATCCAATTCAGCGGCCGCTTCGTCTGGTAACCGTGGGGCAGGTTTCCGGCCTGCCCATACAGCATGGAAAAATTTGGTGGGGCGGGCGGTTTCGCCTGTGCAGTGGCCGCACTCCTCCTGCCTCACGTCACTCTTGCTCAACATGCGGGCAGCGAGGCCTGCCGCAAATGCCACGCAGCGCAGTTCGCGGCCCACGCGAAGACCGGACACGCGCGAGCCCTGCGGCCAGCGCCGCCCGAAGCCAAGGCCGATTGGGCGTTTGGCTCCGGCCTCCAGGCTGTAACCTACGTCAGTCGCATCGATGAGGACTTCTATTTCGAGCACGGCCTGACGCTCTACACCGCGACCGGCAAACTCGGCATCACTCCGGGTCACCGCACGACATCAGGCGAGCGCTACCGCATCTTCGATCCGGGTGCGGCGATTCTGCGCTGCTTTCAATGCCACTCGACGGGCCCACTCGGTCTGGCGGAGGGCTCGCGGATTCAGCCGTTCGAAGTTGGAGTGCAGTGCGAAACCTGCCACGGCCCCGGCGCCGAACACGCGAGTTCGCAGAAGCCGATCCGGAATCCGAAGCGGCTCTCCGCAGCCGAGTTGAACTCGCTATGCGGTGG
>JBOGMR010000385.1:0-11461 GCA_050746825.1 Bryobacteraceae bacterium
TCGGCTTCATGACTTCCCTTTCAAAGATGCCAGGTACGCGACGAGGTCATCGAGGTCCGCCGGCGGCAGCGTGGCGTACGCCGGCATGGGACTCTCACCGGTGAGCTTCTTCAGTTCCTTCAAGCGATCCTTGCGAAAGCTGTGGAACTCGCGCCGGTCGTCCTTGAGCTGGATGTTGAACGAGTCTTCGTTGACGCGAATGCCGCGAATGCGGCGGCCATCGGCGGTGACGGCTTCAACAAAGAGGAAGTAATCGGGAGCGGCAGCGCCCGGGTTGACGATCGCCTCACGCAGGTACGCGCCGCTCCGGCGCGCGCCGATCTCGCTCAGCTCCGGCCCGTAGCCCGCGCCCGAGCCTTGGATCGCGTGGCAGGCGTGACAGCCTTTCGCTTGATAGATGTCGGCGCCGCGCAATGGATTGCCTGGAACGACCTCGACGGGCCGCGTCGCCAGCGACCGCACGAACACGGCGACGCTGGCAACTTCTCGCGGCGTGAGCTGCCAGGCGCCGGGCATTTCGGTTCCACGGACGCCATTTTGGATGACGTTGCGCAACCCTTCCTCGTCCGCAGCGTGTTTGAGGCGCGCCCGGTTGAGCGATGGGCCGCGGCCACCGGCGCCGTCCATGCCATGGCACAGCGCGCACTGCGATTCGTAGAGACGCTTGCCTAGCGCAGCGTCGCCAACCGGCTTCTCCTGGGCAAGGGCCGTAGCGAGCGCGAATCCGGCAGCCGCACGTGCAATGTAGGGCTTCACTCGATCGATTCTACCGCGGTCTCTCACCCGTCACGGGCGACCCAAATTCCGCCCAAATTCCGATGTCAACGGTGTCTTATTAGTGATATGATCTAGTCCCTAACGCGCGTCAGGGGTGGCGCGCTCCAGTCGTATGTCGGAACGGTGGATGTTGGTCGTCGTCTTTGTGGCGTCGCTTGCCGTGCTCGGCTTTCGGGCCGGTGACGCGGGGCTCGCCAGCGGGCACATCGATCCCGTGGGCCAGATCGGCGCGCAGGACGAAGCCCTGTACAGTCACAGTGCGATTCGGATGGCGCGTCAGGGCGGCTGGCTCACGCCGATGTTTCTGGGGCGCTTCGGACTCTACAAGCCTCCCGTGCTGGCGTGGCTCGCCGGCGCCAGCGCGCGCACTTTCGGCGTGTCGCCACTGTCGTTGCGGTTGCCGTCCCTGCTGGCGGCCGCGCTGGTGTGCACATTCGCCTTCGCGTGGGTCAACGCGGCCAACCCGGCGGGAGCGGCTTGGGCAGTCGTGGTGCTGCTGTGGTCGAATCATCTGTGGCATGTGCTGGCGCGCATGTGCCTGACTGACGCGCTGCTGAGCGCTTCGTTCGTCGCAGCGATGTTTGCCATTCGGCGCGATCCGGCGCTCGAGCGGCGCGGCCCGTTTTTCGGCTTCGCGATCGCAGCCGCGGCGGCGATCATGATCAAGGCGTACGCCGGGCTGATGCCGCTCATCGCACTGGCGATTTTCTGCGCGCTGAGCAGGACCCGTCCGCGCCCCGTACGGCTGGCACAACTCGGCTGGTTGATCGCGACGCTGGCTCTGCCGTGGCATCTCTACCAGCTCGCCGTTCACCCCAACTGGTTCTGGACCGTTTACGTCCAGAACGAGCTGCTGATTTACGGCGCGGGAAACCCGGCACAGACGAGCCAGGACAGCCAGGTGGCGTTTTACGCAGGCCGTTTGTGGGCGCTCGATCCGCCGCTGGCTGTGCTGGCGGTTATCGCGCTGCCGCTGGCCGTGTGGAGAGTCCGGCGGGAGCCGGTGCTGCTCGCGTGGATCGGAGCGGTGGTGCTGGGGGTGCTGGCCTTTCGTTATCGCAACGTGACCTATCTGCTGCCGCTGATCCCCGCGCTGGCGATCGCCGTGGGAAAGTTCGCGGTCCGTCCTAATCCCGCCGGCGTCCTGCTGGTGACGGCCTGCGCGGTGTTTTCGGTGAAGACGCTGTTCCCCGATCAGCCTTGGGGGCTCTGTTATCGCTCGGGCACGACGGTCGAGGCAGCGCCGGCGCTGGACGCCTATGCGAGCAAGAGGCGGTCGCGCGAGTTGATTCTGATCGAGCCTGACGATCACCTTTACGCAGCGGTCCTCCCGCTGCAGCGCGTGCGCTACTGTTTCGTCGGTCTCGGCGAGTTGCAGGCGCATGCGCTCGATTTCCGCGGATTGGGGATCGTCGTTTCCGGCGACGAGTTTCTCGAGCTCGACCGGCACCTCCCCGCGTTCCGCGAGCGGCTCCGCGCCATGGATCTGGACTCAACCGATCCGGTCGCGACTACGATTCTGGCGGCGTCGCGCGAGCAGGTGGTGGACATCATTCGTGCGCGTCCCCGGAGCGATTTTCTGCTACCAGCGCACTATCGCGATCTGGTGATCCCGCTGCCGGACCACGCTGTTGAGGAAGCGCCGCGGTCGAAGCTCCTCCTGCTGGCACAGCAGTAACACTCGACCCGTCACAGCTCGACCAATTCGCTCCAGGCGAGAGCGTGCCCCACGGCCCGCTTGACCTCAACGTGACGAGATGAGGCTAGCGCGCCGGCCCTCTTGATGAGGCACGACTTTGGAACCGTGCGAATGTTGTCGCAGTTCGCCATGCATTTCCGCGCAAGCCCTTCCGGCCGGCCGAGAGGTACTTCCTCGACGATACCGCGAATGGTGGTCGTAACTTCGATAACCGCGAACTTGCTCAAATACGGGGTAGGCCGTGTCCCGACTAAGCAAGAGTACGGGTCTCTTGCCGGCCGGTTGTGGCAAGTGCGCCCACCATATCTCGTATTGCTTCACCGGCGGAACTCCTCGGGCGAGGACCAATCGTCGGCTTCGGCTTCAGAGTCGGGCTTAGCCGAATGTGCTGCGCGAGTTTTTGCATCCGCTGCCTCGATGAGGGAGGCTAATGAGACGCGAGCGAGCTGCGACTGTGGGGTGCGTCGCGGCGCTGATCGCGGTGAACGCGTGGATCATCGCGCGGCTGTTCCGCACCGAGTACACGGAATGGGTGTCATCGATCGAAGGCGCCTACATCGGGCTGGCGCGCTGGATCGCGAGG
Organism: Bryobacteraceae bacterium; assembly: GCA_050746825.1. GTDB lineage: Bacteria > Acidobacteriota > Terriglobia > Bryobacterales > Bryobacteraceae > JBOGMR01. Next base: position 3,060 of record JBOGMR010000385.1, read on the forward strand.
CACTGGACGCAGCTCGACTGGTATCCGCTCTGGTACGGCGGAGTCCCGTTCGAGAACACGTATCCGCCGCTGTTGCACGTGGTGGTTGCGGCAACAGCGCAAGCGACCGGAATGAGCGAGGCGCGCGCGTACCACACGGTCTGCGGCGCGATGTACTGCCTCGGGCCGGTCACGCTGTTCTGGCTCACGTGGCGTCTCTCGGGATCGAGATGGAAGGGACTCCTAGCAGCCCGTGGTACAAATCCCGAAAGACTGCTTGCTTACGCGCGCGGCTCAGTAGAATGAACACGTTAAAGAACCGCGACCGTGAGGGAGCGGTTTTTACCACGGGCTGCTAGCGGGGACCGTCGCCAGTTTGCTCTCGCCGTCCGCATTTCTGATTCCGTCGGTGGCCAAGGATGTGACGGGCGTGTGGATGGCGCGCCGGATGCAAGCGATGGTGGGCTACGGCGAGGGGCCGCACGTCGCATCGATGACCCTGCTGCCGGTGGCGCTCGTGGCTGTTCATACGGCGCTCGAAGGACCTGCCGGATGGCGGATCGCGGTGGCTGCTGTCGCGGTTGCGTCGGTGCCGCTCACGAACTGGCTTGGCGGTGTGGCGCTGGCGGCCGGCGTGCTCGCGCTGGTCATGGCGCGCAACCAGGCGCGGCTGGGGCGTGTGATCGCGATCGGAATACTCGGTTACGCGCTCGCCATGCCGTGGATTAAGCCTTCACTGATGGCAACGGTGCAGCGCAATTCACAGCTCGTCGGGGGTTATCGGATGGGCGCGATCCAGTACGCATTTCTGGCGTTGTGGCTCTGCACTGCGGTCGCGGCCGGGTATCTGCTCAAGCGAACTCGACTCGGCCAGGCGTGGCGATTTGCGCTCGTGTTTCTTTTGCTGATGGCAGCGCCGCCGCTCGGTTTCGAATGGTTGCGCGTCTATCCCATTCCTCAGCCGGACCGCTATCACCTCGAAATGGAGTTCGCTATCGCGATCGTGCTGGGCCTGCTCCTGGGCCAGTCGCGAAGGTGGATGCTTACGCCAGTTGCCGCCGGCATCGCGATTCTGCTGTTTGTGCAAGCGCCCCGCTGGCGAGCCTTCGTGCGGTTGCACACCGCGAAGTTCGATGTGACAAAAACGCTCGAGTGGGAAGCCGCGCGATGGCTGGACCACAATTTGCCGGGCGCCCGCGTTTTTGTAACGGGGAGCACGCAGTTCTGGCTCAATGCGTTTAGCGGCAATCCGCAACTCGCCGGAGGGTTCGATCAGGGCCGGTCGAATCCTCAGCTCGCGGACATCAATTACGCCATTCCCGACTGGCAGGCGCGCGGCGCTGATTCGGTGCTGCTGCTGAAGGCGTACGGCGTTCGGGCCGTGCTGGTGGGCGGAGAACGAACCCGGGACTCGTACCGGAATTTTCGCGATCCCGGACAGTTCAGCGGGCTTCTCAGAGAATTGTGGCGAAGCGGCGATGATGTGATTTACCAGGTCCCGGCGCGATCAGATGCGCTCGCGAGAGTCGTAAGCCGGGAGGATCTGCTGAGGGGTCCCGTAATGAAGCCGGACTTTGACCGCGATGCGCTGGCGCGGTACGTCGCCGCGATCGACCGCAGAGACGGGCCGGAGCCGCGCCTGACTTGGAACGGGACCGGCCGGATCCGCATCGAAGCGGAGCTGCAGCGGGATAACGTCCTCTCGCTGCCGGTCACGTGGGACGCAGGCTGGCGCGCGGAGGCGAATGGGAAATCTTGCGGGATCTGGAGCGACGGACTGGGGCTGATTGCAATCGCGCCGGCCTGCGAGGGCGGCTGCACGATCGAGCTCATCTATGACGGCGGGCTGCAGGGCAAGCTGGCGCGGGTGATTTTCGCGCTGGGGATTGCCTCGTGCGGGGCGGTGCTGTGGTTCGGCCGTTATCGTCGCGGCTCTTCGAATCGAATAATGCTCTCGGAACCGAATCGCCGGTAATCACTGTAAAGGATCTTCATTCGAATTCGCAGCGGGCCCGTGCGAAACGGCAGCACGTCATCGGCGAGTGTCTCGACGGGAAACCAGTGACCGCTGCTCATCTTCCGCCGGAAGGTGGTGAAGCTGGGGAATAGATTCTCGGATTTCGTACTGAGGATCTGCGGGACGGCCTTGCCGTCGGTTCGCACGATCGAGTAGTCGCTTTTGGCGACCCAGATCAAGCCATCGAACAGCCGCTGGCCCTCGAGGGTTTGCCGGGGCCGCACTTCGAGGAGCCAGCAGTCGATGCCGTCGATTGTTTCCTCGCCGCGGTAGCGAGTCTGGTAGAGAAAGAGGCGCTCACTGGTGATGAGCAGCGGCTGCACCTCGCGGATGTCCCGAAAGTCTTCTTCCGTAAGCCGCAGCCGGACCAGCGTCTCGCGCGGCTTGCCGATCAGCTTTTCCGTGCGCTCCTTTTCGGGGGAGAAGATGATGTCGCGGACTTCGCGATATTCGCCCGCCTTCGCGCCGCGCGAGTCCATTTCTTCGATGATCACCGTCTGGCGATACGCATAGTTGGCGCGCTCGGCCTCGCTCTCCGCTTCGCGTGCGGCGGCTCTCTTGGCGAGATCGGGAACCGGTGAGCCGGCCTGGAGTGCCAGGAACAATGCAAGCGCGGGGAGCATCGCTACTATCAGTCTCTTGGATCGGGCTCTTCAAAACAAGTTGTTGGAAGCGCGGCGGCGGCGATTTGGGGCGGGCTTGCGATATAGTGTAGGTCCTGTATGACCAGACGGACCTTTGCAGCGACCGCCGCCGGCGCCGCGGCATTCCCTTACATCGCGCAGCCGCAGCGGCGCCGCCCCAATTTTCTGTTCATCATGACCGACGACCAGCGCTTCGACGCGATGAGCTGCGCGGGCAACCGGTACCTCAAGACGCCGAATATGGACCGGATCGCGCAAGGCGGCACACGGTTCGAGCAGGCATTCGTGACCAACGCGCTCTGCTCGCCGAGCCGCGCGACGATTGTCACCGGGCTCTACTCTCACACGCACGGTGTGACGACCAACGCGGGCGCCTCGCATCGGCTGAGTCAGAAACACGCGACCTTCCCCGCCCTCCTGCGCAGCTCCGGTTATCACACGGCGCTGGTCGGCAAGTGGCACATCGCCACCGATCCGCCGGGCTACGACCATTGGTGCATTCTACCGGGACAGGGGTTGTACAACGATCCAGTGATGATCGCCAACGGCGGGCGCGTGCAGATGCGCGGGTACTGCGACGACGTCGTGGGCGACCAGGCGCTCGAAACACTGCGCAGCCGTCCGAAGGACAAGCCGTTCGCGATCCAGTGCCAGTTCAAGGCGCCGCACCGCGACTGGCGTCCTCCACAGCGCCTCGAAAAGCTGTTCGAGGATGTGAACTTCCCCGAGCCGCCGACGTTTCGCACACCGCTCAGCGAGCGGCCCGCGGCGGTGCGCGATTCCGACATGCAGCTTGCCGATATGCCTGACTTCCGGGAACGCGGTGTGCCGGCGAGCCTGCCGCGCGAGGAGCGCCGCCGCCTCAACTACCAGGTCTTTTTGCGCAACTACTATCGCGTCATCAAGGCGGTGGATGAAAACGTCGGGCGCGTTCTCGATTTTCTCGACAAGAACGGCCTCGCGGAAAACACGTTTGTCATCTACACAAGCGACAACGGCTTCTTCGCAGGCGAGTACGGCATGTTCGACAAGCGCCTGATGTACGAGCCGTCGATCCGCGTGCCGATGCTCGCGCGTTTTCCGGCGGGCTTCGGCGCGGGGCGCGTCGATTCCGAGCACATGGTCTTGAACAACGACGTGGCGCACACCATTCTCGACTACGCGGGCGTAGAGCGGCCTGAGACGATGCAGAATCACGGCGCAAGCTGGCGCTCGTTTCTCGAAGGCGGCCGGTCCGAGTGGCGCGATTCGTTTCTTTACGAGAACTTCGAGTATCCCGGGCCGCACTGCGCGGGCAAAATGCGAGGCGTGCGAACCAGGCGCTGGAAGTACATTCATTACATCCAGAATCCGCAGGGTCACGAGCTGTTCGATCTCCAGACCGATCCGGAAGAGCGCAAGAGTCTCTACGACGATCCCCAACACAAGGCGCAGGTGGCCGAGCTCAGCGCGCGCCTGGAGCATCTCCGTGACATCACCGGCGACGATCGCTCCGAGGATGGGACTGCTAGCCTGCCTTGTACAACGCGCATGGCGCCACTCGGTGGGCGATGAAGATATAATCAGCTAGGTGACCGCTATTTGCTCGCGATGCGGCTCCACCGAGGTGGCACCCTCGGGAAGCCGTGGCTTTTTCGACTGGTTCTTCCAGACGTTCGGCTATCATCCGTATCGCTGCCAAATTTGCAGTTATCGCTTCTTCTACAAGGACCACAAGCAGCAGCCTCCGAGGAAGAAGAAGCGCAAGGTGGTAAAGGCGAAGGCCAAGGCGGCCGCGACGTCGCAGAGTCCGAAGGGGTAGATGAAGGGCTCCGCCGCCCCACGCATCAGCTCAGACCTTTTTTCAGGAAGTCCAGATATTCTTTCGCGTCGCGCGTGGATTTGGGGAACGTCGCGATGACGCGCTCGTCGGCGTCGAACACCGCGTAAAACGGGATTGAGATCGTCTGAAACTTCGATTCTTCCAGCTTCTGGTTTTCTTCTGACGCCGCGTCCGAACCATCGGTGTACAGCTCAACCAGAACGTACTGCTTCAGCGCTTCGGCGATCTCCGGCCGCGGAAACATGTTGGCCTTCATCCAGTGGCAGTTCGTACAGGCGTAGCCGGTGAAGTTGACGAAGACGCGCTTGTTCTCCGCTTTCGCCTTGGCCAGAGCGCCGCGGAAGTCATTCTTCATCCAGGCAAGGCCGGTCTCGCCACTGGCGGCGCAAGCTCCTTGCGAAGGCAACGGGATGTAGGCGTCCAGTTCACCTAACCGGCCGCAGAACATGCCGGGCACCAGGCTGATTGCGAAGATCAGGAAGGCGGCGCCGCTCAAGAGGCGTCCGAGTCCCAGCGGTTCATCTTTGGAAATTCCTTCGAGCCGCAAAAAGCCCAACAGGTAAAGCCCCGCCAGCGCGAAAAGTACCATCCAGGCGGCCAGAAAGCGCTCGCGCGTGAGCGCGTTCCACTGCAGCACCTGGTCAATGCTGCTCACGTATTTCAGCATCGCCGCCAGAATCACGAAGCCCATCACGATCTTGACGCGCGCGAGCCAGCCGCCGCTCTTCGGAAGGCGCTTCAAGTAAGACGGAAACAGCGCGAGAAAGAAGAAGGGCGTAGAGAGTCCTGCGGCGAAAACCGCCATCCCGGCGAGCGGCCGCGCACCGCCGCCCTGCGCAGAGGCCGCGAGCAGAGGCCCGACGAAAGGACCGACACACGCAAAGGATGTCAGCGAAAACGCCAGTCCCATCACCAGTGTGCCCAGGACGCCGCCGCGCTGCGAGACCCGATCGAGGCGCGTGAGCACTCCCGACGGAATCGTGATCTCGAAAGCGCCCAGCAGGCTAAGTCCGAACATCAGGAATACAAGCGCGATGAAACCGTTCACCCAGGGATTCGATCCGAGTTGCACCACGCCGAACGGACCCATGGCGGCAGTCACGGCGAGTCCCAGACCCGCGAAGAGCACGATGATTCCCGCGCAGAAAAGCGCGGCGTGAAAGACGCCGTCCCCGCGGCTGCCCGACGGGCGGTTCAGGAAAAACGACATCGTGATCGGAATCATCGGGAAAACGCACGGCGTGAAAATCGCGGCGAGGCCGAAGCCGAACGCGATCGCGAGGAACTGGCCGAGGGGTTCGCCGGTGACCGCAGGAGGAGGGACTGCGCTCGCCGGCGACCCTGAAGCGGGTGTGGCAGGCGGCTTGTAGAGAATAAACTCCGGAGGGATGGCGACCGCGCGATTCGGCGCCGCCGCATGAATCTTCAGCGTCGCCGCCGCCTTGCGTGTCACCGGCGGCAGGCAGGTGGTCGCGTCGCAAGCCTGATAGCGGGGTTCCGCGATCAGCTCCGCCGCTCCGATGGGCGCGTCTTTTCGCAGTGCGATTTCCAGCACGAACGCCGCCTCGTTTTCGTATGTTTCCGTTTCGACTTGGAAATTCGGATCGTAGGCTCGCTTGGGCGGCAGGACGTGAATCTGGACGCTCTCGACAGCCGGGCTGTCCTGCAGCTTGATCCTGGTCGCGATGGGCGGGCGCGGCGTCGTCATCGAGTAGAGGTGCCAGCCAGGCTCGATGGTGGCTGTCAAGCGCCCGATCACCTTCGCGCCCGGCGGCGCCTCGGCGGGTTCCAGCGAAAGCTTCCACTGCAGAGGGTGCGTCCGTTTCACCCCTTCGATCTGCGCGCTCAACCCCGGCGACAAAACCGCTGTGATCAGGATCGCGTAAAGAACGCGCATAACTACTGTGCCGGGGCGGCCTGAGTGGCGCGTTTCGTGCCGGTCCACTCGCGCAACTCGTCCTCGATCTGCTGATTGATCCGCCCGCGGACGGATTCGGACGCGACGCGAATGGCGTTCCTGATCGCGTTGGCATTCGAGCGGCCGTGGCAGATGATGCACACGCCTTTGACGCCCAGCAGCGGCGCGCCGCCGTACTCGGAGTAATCGACGCGCTTTTTGAAATCGGTGAACGCCGCCTTCGAAAGCAACGCGCCGATCTTACTGGTGATAGTGGCTTCGAGCGACTCGTGCAGCATGTGCTTGATGATGTCGACCAGGCCTTCGCTGACTTTGAGCGCGACGTTGCCGATGAAGCCGTCGCAGACAATCACGTCGGCCTTCCCGCTGTAGATGTCCCCGCCTTCGACATTGCCGATGAAGTTGACCGGGAGACTCCGCATCAGCGGCATCGCGGTGCGAGTCAATTCGTTGCCCTTGTGTTCCTCTTCGCCGATCGAAAGCAAGCCCACGCGCGGACGCTCCAGATGGAAGACGGCGCGCATATAGGTTTCGCCCATGACCGCGAACTGCGCGAGCATGTGAGCCGTACAATCGACGTTCGCGCCAACGTCCACCACAGCGACGGGAGTGCCTTGCGCCGTGGGGAACAAACCGGCCAGAGCCGGCCGGTCGACCCCCGGGACGACGCCCTGAACCATTTTGGCGGTGGCCATGACCGCGCCGGTGTTGCCCGCCGACACGAAGCCGTGCGCCGCGCCATCGCGAACCAGCCGCGACGCCACGCGCATCGAGCTGTCGCGCTTGCTGCGGACGGCCTTGGCGGCGCTGTCATCCATCGTCACCACTTCGCTGGCGTGGATGACATCGATGGGCAACTCGGAGGCTTCCTTGTGCTTCTCCAGTTCCTTGCGGACCACGTCCTCCCGGCCCACCAGGATCACTCTGACTCCGAGCGTCTTCGCCGCATGGATGGCGCCTGCGATTTCCGGTTTGGGCGCATGATCACCGCCCATCGCGTCGACTGCGATCGTCACCATAGGAGAGCGAAGCACGTGCGGCTTTGCGAGTTACGCCTCAGCGACTTCCACAACTTCCCGGCCTTTGTACTGCCCGCAGGATGGGCAAACGCGGTGCGGCAGCTTCGGCTCGTGGCAATTGGGGCATTCGGCGAGAGCAGTCTTCTTGAGACTGTCATGAGCGCGGCGTTTGCCCCGGCGTGCATTGGAGTGTCTTCTTTTTGGATTCGGCATAGCTAACTCGTCAACCGGTCACCTTGATGTCGCGCAGAGCGCCCCAGCGGTCGTCAACCGGCTTTTCTTCACAATCGCAAACCTTCTCATTGCGATTCGCGCCGCAGATCGGGCAGATTCCCAGGCAGCTTTCCCGGCACACTCTCTGCATCGGCAGGGCCAGCAGGATCTGCTCATGAAGCAAGTCTTCCAACTGGAGACCAAGACCTTCGTAATACCCGATTTCGGCTTCACCCTCATCGATCTCGACCTCCTCGGCCTCTTCTTCCGCGGATTCGGGCTTGTAGAACAGGTCGAACGGCTGGTCGATCTCGAAAGCCGTCTGCGTCAGGCACCGGTCACAGTCAGCTTCCATTCGCACACGGAGCCGACCCTTCACTCGAATCTGGCCGCCCGTATTGTGCAGCAACACAGCGGTTCCGGAGGCTTCCAGGGCGCCGACCTGCCGCAACTGCTCAGCAGAAAAATCGATTCGGCCCAGCTCGAAAGATTCATCGAAATGAACCTTCCGGATCTCCATCTCCCTGACGCTCAGGAACATTCCCACCCCCCAAGGCGACGGATTCTGTTTGAAACGAAATCTTATTATAGCGCAGGGTACTACGGCGCGGCCAAGCCATCCGTACAACCGGGGTGCGCGACATGACAGTGATAGATTCGTGGGAATGTAGGCGAGTCGACGAAATCTGAGCGTAGCTGGTACGCCAGACTGAGCCGCGACCGTCAGGGAGCGGTACACCTAGGCTCTGCTTTGCCTTGCAAAGGATCGAATGAGGTATTTCCTTACTTT
>JBOGMR010000386.1:0-9356 GCA_050746825.1 Bryobacteraceae bacterium
CTTGGGTGGGCCGCCGGCCCATGAGGCACTCCCTGACGGTCGCGGCTCAGTCTGGCTACCAGCTACGCTCAGATTTCGTCGACTCGCCTACATTCCCACGAATCTATCACTGTCATGTCGCGCACCCCCGCACAAACCGGTGCTTGCCTCTGGATCGCCGGAGTCGCCTCGTTCATCGCAACCTTTCCGCGCTTGCTCCGGTGTGATGTCCCTCTACGGCGTGCCCAGCATTTCATACCCCACCATGAACTTCCTTACGGTCGCCGGATGCGCCACACCATCCGCCGGCTCCACACTTCCCGGCCACGGGCGCTCGGTGCGGTGCGGCGAGACCAGCACCCAGTCGCTCGTGAGCGGGTTGTAACGCCGATGCGGATGCTGATTCCAATCGAGCATGGAGGGGTCAATTGTGCTACGATAGCGCCATTCTTCGGAGACTTTCCACAACCGGATGATCTCGATTCGGGAAGAAACGCCGCACGATCTGGAAGCCATTCGAGAAATCAATCGCCTTGCTTTCCTGGGAGACGCCGAAGCACGCCTGGTGGAGCGTCTCCGCAGCGAAGGACTCGCGCTGGTGTCGCTGGTCGCGCTCGACGGCGGCTGCGCCGCGGGTCACATCCTGTTCAGCCGGCTGCGCATCGACACGGCGAACGGCGAGTTGCGCGCCGCCGCTCTGGCGCCCATGGCTGTCCGGCCGGAATTGCAGCGCCGCGGCATCGGATCGCACCTTGTCGAGCGCGGCCTCGCGTTATGCCGCGAGCGCGGCGAGACTATCATCATCGTGGTCGGCCATCCCGGCTACTATCCGCGCTTCGGCTTTTCCCCCGGCCTCGCGCGCGGACTCGACTGCGTCTACTCCGGTCCAGCCTTCATGGCGCTGGAACTCGCCCCCGGAGCCCTCGGCGACGGTAGAGGAACCGTGCGCTATCCCGACGCCTTCGAGGCCTTCGAGTGAGCGGCCGGCTCTGGCTGAAGCCTTCGCTTGCCGACTGCGCGCTGGCTGCGCTATTCCTGTGGCTCATTGTTCTTTCGGTGAGCAGCGAGACCGGCCTGCTGCAGGATGCCAACACTGGCTACCACATCCGCACGGGCGACTACATTCGCGAGCACCGCACCGTTCCGTCACGAGATATTTTTTCGTTCACTAAACCGGGCGAACCGTGGTTTGCCTGGGAGTGGCTGGCCGCACTCCTGATGTCATGGCTGCATTCGCAAGCCGGGATGAGGGGCCTCATCCTGCTCAGCGCCGCTGCGATCTGCGTCACGAATCTGGTCTGCCTGCGCCACATGCTGTGGCGCGGCGCCAATGCGCTGATCGCGATTGCCGTTCTTCACCTCCTGATCGCCTCATCGTCGATTCATTACCTGGCGCGGCCTCATCTTTTCTCGCTGCTCTTTTTTGCAATCGGTTTTTTCCTCCTCGATCGCGACCGCGCGAAACCGGCGCGGGCGATCTGGTGGGTCGTTCCGCTGACCGCGCTGTGGGCCAATCTGCATGGCGCTTTTCTGGGAATGGTCGCTTCGCTCGTCATCGTCGCCGCCGGATCGGCTCTGGAAAAGAACTGGACCGCAGCCAGGCGTTATGGCCTGCTGTCGCTCGCCTCACTCGCCGCCTCCGGTCTCAACCCGTATGGTTTCCGCGAGCATCTGCACGCGATCACGTTCCTGCGTCAGAAGTGGGTGCTCGAACTTGTTCAGGAATACGGGTCACCGAAGTTTCACTCGCTCGAGGGGCGTTACTTCGAAGTCATGCTGATCAGTGGAATCGGCCTGGCCGTCTCGCTTCTTGCGCGGAAGCAGATTGCATCCGCGCTACTGGTGCTGGCCTGGGCGCACCTCTCGCTCACTTCGGTGCGCCATATCCCGATCTACGCGATGGTCGCAGCTCCGTTGCTCGCCGGAGAAGCCACTCGGCTGTGGGACCGCTGGATTGCCGCCGCGCGTCCCGGCCCCGCCTCACTCGCCGGAATCCTCGCGAGCCTGGCCAAAGACCACACACCACACCTGCGCCGGGTCAGCGCGTGGGCGATCCTGCCACTCGTGCTTTTCGCTCTGACTGATGCCGGTCTGGCCTGGCCCACGGATTTTCCGGAGCCTCGCTACCCGGCCAATCTCGCGAATCGCCACGCAGACCTGCTCTCCGGTGCGCGTCTGTTCACCACCGACTCCTGGGCCGACTATCTGAATTACCGCTTCTATCCGAAACAGCGCATCTTCGTTGACGGCCGGTGCGACTTCTTCGGCCAACAAATGTCGGAACAATACCTGGGCTTGCTGAACGGGCACTTCGGATGGGACCGCGCGATCCAGCAGTGGGATCTCCGCGTCGCGCTCATTCCCTCGCAGAGCGGGTTGGCGTCGCTGCTCCGCCGGGAGACGAACTGGAAACTGATTGAGGATACCGGGCACGCAGCGCTGTTTGTACGCCAGTGACGAGCGGCAGGCCCGCCAGCTCCGGACTGAATCACGGCAGCCGAAAGTAGAGAATCTCCGATTGCAACCGGAAGCTCTGCGGATGCAACTCGCATTGCAGACAATCAATCCGGTATCCGGGCTGCGCCTTTGCGATGACAGCAGGAACGTTCACGGGATCCTCCGGCAGGTGATTGACCGAAATCTCCATGCGCGGCCGGTACTGGCGAATGGTCTGCTCGGCGCCCGCAAGGGCTCGTTGCTCGGCGCCTTCAATATCCATTTTGATGAAGTCAACGCGAGGCAGATTCAGCTCCCGAACCAGTTTGTCGATCGTGGTAAGCGGCACTTTGACTCCCTCGCGAGTGTGATCTCGTACCACGAAGCTGTCCATCGCTGTAGTGGTTTCGTGATGACCCAGCGTCAGGAAGTCGTCTTTGTCCCAAACACCCTTCGGATATACGATGACCCGTCCAGCCGCGCTCTCCTGCGCAAAGTTGCGCCGGAGACATTCCAGATTCTGAGGCGCCGGCTCAATGGCGACGACCACGGCCGCGCCTTGGCGAAGCGCCTCCCGTGTGAAGACTCCGACATTGGCGCCGCAGTCGAGCACGATATCCCCGGCGCGGATCGGGTTTTCAGGCGCCGCCAGGTACTTGGCCTCCATCTCGGCGATCTGCGGAAGAATTGCAGTGCCTTCGATCGTGGGCTCCCAGAAAGCTCCCTTCGGTGTTTCCCAAAGCTGATAACCGCCTGGATCGCGCTGTGTCAATCGTGAACGCTCGACGATCGCCTTCTCGATATCCTTCTGCTGAAGCCGTCGTTGAAACGCCTGCATGGCCTGAGTGGTCTCGCAAGAAGGTCCCCGTCCCGCGAAAATGAGGATCCGCGCTGCGGCTGCGGGAAACGCGAGGAACCCCGCAAAATACAGCACGTTGAGGCTCACCACAGAAAGCATGGCCGTTCGGAGTCCGCCCGATCCCTGCCTGGTCTCGATGCCACGAGCGATCCGGCGATGCGCGACGGGGAAGAGGGCGGCAGCGATCCCGAACAGGATGCCCGAACAAATCCAAACCAGCTTCGTGATCCCTGACGCGGACATCTGCTCCGACAGGGCCGATTTCCACTGCTCGGGCATGAACCAATAAACGTTGAAGATCAGCAGGAGCGCCGACATGAGCGACAGTTTCGTCGCGCCTTGCGCCGCCTGAGCCGACCTCGATCGGAGCGAAACGAGTACGGCCATGAGCCCAACCGCGCAACAAGCCGCCAGGCTAAGAATCGAAGCGTCGGCCAGAACAGGCGCCGGTGGCAACAGCAAACCGCCGCCCCGGTTGAAAACATTAACGGATGCAAAGCAAACCGCCAGCGCAAGCAGGCCGCACATCCAACTGAAGCTGACGATCGCGGCGGACTTCGCTGCCAGCAGCGCTTTTGCGGATGCCCGGCTCGCCACCAATTCCTGCAATTCACGCCGGCCTTGATCGGACGCGAAGGAGGCAGCGGTCAAATCCGCCACAAAGAAAATCGACAGCATCGCAAAAACGATAACAACGAAGGCATTGAGGAAGGCGAGACCCAGCATCCATGGAATAAATATGAAAACAAAGGCTAGGGCTACCAGGTTGAGCACCGGCGCGGTCCATCCTTTTCCGAGACTGCGCGGGACCACCCGCTTCCACTCTCGAAAAAAGACCGCGGGGAAGCTGGTGACCATTCTGGATAGGGTAGCACAGGGTCGCGCCTGGACCGGTCGTTTGCGGCGCCGGCTACGGAAGCGGAAACTCCGCCACGGCCACGCGCGCTCCCGCGATCGTGCTCTGCGTATTCTCCCGAATTCCCGCCCACAATTGCGGTGGCACCTGGAGAAAATATTTCACGACTTCAGGATCGAACTGCGTCCCCGAAAAACGGATGATCTCTTCGCGCGCCTCGTCATACGTACGCGCCTTGCGATACGGCCGGTCCGACGTCATTACATCCAGACAGTCCATCACCGCGAATATCCGGGCCCCCAATGGAATATCAGATCCGCGTACGTTCCGCGGATATCCCGTGCCGTCCCACCTCTCATGGTGGCCCAGCACGATATCCGACGCCGGCTTCAAGGCTTCAATCCCGTCCAGAATCCAATAACCGATTTGCGGATGGCGCTGCATATCGATCCATTCATGCTCCGTCAGTTTGCCGGGTTTGAGCAGAATGCTGTCGGAAATCCCGATCTTTCCGATATCGTGCAGCATGGCGCCGCGCCGGATAACGTCGAGCATCGTCGAATCGACGCTCATCTCCCGGGCCAGGTACAGCGTATACTCGCTCACGCGCTTGGAATGCGCGCGCGTCTCGTGCTCGCGCGCATCGAGCGCCGAGACCAGCGCCTCAAGGGTGATTTCGGAAGCATCGTGCAGCCTCTCGAGCATCACCCGCAATTCGCTCGTCCGCTCCGTCACGGTATCTTCGAGGAGCTGCAGGCGCCGCGTTTGCTCGATCTGATTCTGCCGCCGCTCCAGCGCCTGTTTGACGCTGGTCGCGATCTCCGCCAGCCGGAAAGGCTTCAGCAGATAGTCGAGCGCCCCGATGCGCATCGCGCTCACCGCCAGCGTCAGGTCCTCGCAGGCAGTCAGCATCAGCACACCCGTCGCCGGATGTTTCTGCACCACTTGCGACAGCAGCTCGAGGCCATTCATGCCGGGCATGCGTACGTCCGACATCACCAGATCGAAGTGGGCTTGTTCCAGGGCCCGCAAGGCGTCCGCGCCGTCGCAGGCCATCTCGACATCGTAGCCGCACTGCCGCATATATTCGCTGAGCAGGGCGCGGATCGGGGCCTCGTCGTCCACAATCAGGATCCGATTGGTCGCGGCTACCATCAAAGTATTTCAATTATATCCGCCTGCCCCAGAATTACAAGCGGGGAATCGGGCGGGGAATCGGGCTTCGGTCTCTTAACGCCTCAAAATATTCCAGCGTCTTGCGAATTCCATCTTCAAGCGGGGTTCTGGGTACGCCCTGCAACTTGGAGCGAAGTCCCGAATCATCCATGCGATATGCGACCGGTACTTGCGGGCCGTCGAAGCTAATCAACTCCGCCGCGCCCGGCCGGAGCCGTTCCAGTATCTCGACTATTTCGCGCATGTGCACAATCGTACCTTCGAGGTTGAACACGTGCGCGCCTTCGAGCGGCGACAGCAGGCATAACACGAAAGTCTCCGCCACGTCCTCGACATACTGGAGATCCATGTACCCGCCCAGCCGCATTTGAAACCTCTCTCCCGATACCAGCGCGCGCATCGCGAGCGTCGGGTCCGCAGTCAGGCCGCGGTCGCGTCCCAGTCCGTAGACGGTCCAAGGCCGAAGCCCGATACTCGAGATCCCGTGCGACGCAAAAAAAGAACGCGCATTGCCTTCGTTGGCCTGCTTAAAAACGCCGTAGTGCGTGGCAGGCTTGAGCGGATCGTCGTCGCCGAGTTTACCGGAGCCGTAAGCTTCCTCCGGTCCCCACACGGCCGACGAGCTCGCATAAGCGACGCGAACCGGACGGCCCGCATCGCGCGCCGCTTCGAAAATGTTGAGCGTCCCAATGACGTTGATGAGGCCGCCCTCCACCGGATTTGCCTGACAGAAAGGCATCAGCACCGCCGCCAGATGGACGATGTGTTCGATCCCTTCGTCGCGCACCAGCGCCTTCACGCGCGCCGTGTCTTCGATCCTTCCCGACTCCCGTTTCACCAGAGCGAGCTGATCAGGATCGAGAACCAGCGCGAGGCGCCCAGGCGTCGGATCTGTGTCGTAAGAGACGACGTCGATACCGCGCCGCAAGAGGCCCCGCACTACCCAGGCCCCGATGCAGCCCTGGCCGCCAGTCACTAACACGCACATATGTGGATGATTGTAAACCGGTCTAGAGATAGTTCAATCCGCCAGGCGCCAGGTTGCGTATTGATTAGCGAGGGCCAGTAATGGTACCTCTGGTAGTTGGCATCGTACTCGTTGTTAACGAGTCACATTACCTGAAAGCGGTTACTTGAAAGCGGGATAGATGGGTTCGCCGGTTCCTGACTTTCGCGCCTTGTTTGAATCCGCTCCGGGTCTATATCTAGTCCTCACACCTGACCTCCGTATCGTAGCAGTAAGCGATGCCTACCTCCGCGCGACCATGACGACGCGCGAGCAAATCCTTGGCCGCGGGATCTTCGACGTCTTTCCCGACAACCCCGACGATCCGGCCGCGACCGGCGTTCGGAACCTGCGCGCATCGCTCGACCGCGTCCTGGAGACCAAACGGGCGGACGCGATGGCGGTGCAGAAGTACGACATCCGGCGGCCGGAGTCGGAGGGGGGCGGCTTTGAGGAGCGCTACTGGAGCCCGGTGAATTCTCCGGTCGTGCAGGATGACCGCCTCGTCTATATCATGCACCGCGTGGAGGATGTCACCGAATTCATTTATCTCAAGCAAGTGGGTCGTGAGCGGGAGCAGACGACGGAAGCCTTGCGAATCCGCGCTGAGCAGATGGAGTCGGAGATCTTTTTGCGAGCCCAGGAGCTGTCCAACGCCAATCGGCAGTTGAGGGAGGCCAACGCGGAGCAGGCACGAATCTACTACCAGATCGCCATGCTGATGGAGCAGGCCGACGACGAACTACGGGTGCGGTCCGGCGGCAGCGAACTCGACGATGTCATCCGCAATCCGATCTCGACCGACGAGATGCTGGCGCGCATCGGCGGCCTGATTGCCGGCCATCAGCGGTTAGAGGAACAGCTCCGGCAATCGCAAAAGATGGAAGCAGTGGGACGGCTGGCCGGCGGCGTCGCGCACGATTTCAACAACCTGCTCACGGTCATCAGCGGGTACGCCAGCCTGCTGATCGAGAAGATTGCGCCGGGCCAGATGCGCGAGGACATCGAGAAAATTGAAAGCGCGGCTTACCGCGCGGCCACTCTGACGCGCCAGTTGCTCGCGTTTAGCCGGCAGCAGGTGTTGCAGCCGCGGGTCCTCGATTTGAATACGGTAGTGTCCAGCATGGAGGACTTGCTGCGGCGTCTGATCGGAGAGAACATCGCTCTGGTGACAATGCTCGCCGGCGGATTGGGCAAGGTCAGAGCGGACCGAAGCCAAATCGAGCAGGTCATTATGAATCTCACGGTGAACGCTCGCGACGCGATGCCATCCGGCGGCCGCCTTTTGATCGAATCCAAAAACGTCCAAATCGAGTCGGACACAGAGTCGCCTTTCCTGACGCCTGGCGCGTACGTGACGCTGATGGTCAGCGACACCGGTCACGGCATGGATGCGGGCACTGCCGCGCACATTTTTGAGCCGTTCTTCACTACCAAGGAGATGGGGAAGGGAACCGGGCTTGGCCTGTCGACGGTCTACGGAATCGTCGAGCAGAGCAGCGGCAAATTGACCGTGGATAGCAAGCCCGGCGAAGGCGCGGTCTTCAAGGTCTTCCTGCCCGTTGTCGCGGATCCCGAGATCGACGAAGAAGTTCCGCAACCGGCGATCCGCAGTTATCCACGCACCGCAACGGTGCTGCTGGTGGAGGATGAAGCTCCGGTCCGCGATTATGTGCGCACCGTCCTCACGGGCGCAGGATATCGCATCATCGAAGCGGCGAATGGGGAAGAGGCCACTCGTGCAAGCGCCAAGCATCAGGACCGCATCGATCTGGTGCTAACCGACGTCGTCATGCCTGGCATGAGCGGGCCCGACCTGATGGACCGGCTTCGCGAGACGCGCGACGATCTAATGGTGCTTTACATGTCGGGATACGACCGCGATCTGTTGGACAAGCGCGCTCTCGATCATAGCGTCAATTTTCTTCCCAAGCCGTTTACTCCCAAAACGTTGCTCGCGGCGGTCGCTGAAGTGCTGGTGGCAAGGAAGCAGTTGAGCCCAATCGGCCGGCGCCGCTCCGCCATGTCGCGTTAATTCTCGCCGCACTACTTCAACTTGCCCAATCCCAGAGTCACAGCAAACACTAACTGGTGATCGCGTGAGCCGCCCGGCAATCCCACGTGCTGGCCGGAAATATCAAGCGCCACTCTCCCGGTGACTTGATATTCGCATCCTTCGAACATCGCGACCACGCGCTCAGCTCCGGTGGCGCGCTCCCATACAAGATTGCCGTGAGCGGTCAGATGTGAGAACGCACCGGCAGCGGCCAGCCTTCGGCCATACCCGAGGCCCGCGTCAAAGATGCCGGCCGGGTTGGTGCTTGAGCTGTGCGTTGCGCCGCTCCAGCTTAGCGCCGCCCCGATGCTATTCCGCCCGGCGTCGTAGCGCGCGATCAGCGCGGCGCCGAGCCGTGCGCCCGATTCGTCGCGGCGGAAGAAGGTCGCCTGGGGTGCGAGCGCGATGTCGAATCGTTCACCGTCGAACAGAACCGAATTCGACGCCAGACTCACGGCCTGGCTGAACCCGGTAACGCGCCCGGCTCCCGGATCGGCATTGACGATCGAGTCGAAGGCGACGCTATATTCGGTGCGACCCCACAGAATAGTGTGGCCCTCCGGAGTGTATTTGACCGCGGCCGGCATGGAGAGGGTAGCGGTCGAGAGCGAGTAGAGGCTGGCCCAATCGATTTCTGCCGTGCCCGGTTCGGTGATCAGAGTGTTAACGTGCAGCCGTTTTTGCAAAGTAATGTTTGAGCCTCCGTGGCGCGGCGCGGCAGCGAGGCAGGCGGCGAAAGCGACGGCGAGGGCAATTGTTCGCGTCAGCACGAAGTTCGTAGAATTTGAAAACGATCCCCGGCGGATTTACGTGCGTAAGCTTCCGCGGCGCGGCGATAGACTCCGCGCGCGACGGCGATGTCGACAGGTTGCTTCATCGCGTCAACGGGATCGATGATTTGGAGCGGGCGGCCCGCAATCGAGGCCGCCACATCAGGCAGATCGAAGCTCTTCAATACGCCGGGGATGACGACGTTGGCGCTGTGCAG
>JBOGMR010000387.1:0-4325 GCA_050746825.1 Bryobacteraceae bacterium
GCATGAGCGGGTCGCGCCGCGAAGTCGCGCCTCACAATTGCCCCAGGATCGACGTTCTCGGTGGGGGTGCCATCTCACTATCCCCCGCGGCGACCCGCTCAAGCGCCGTTACTATCGACTCGGTGTCCACGGAATCAGGGGCCGGTGCACTCGCGGCGTGGTGCAGCCGGCCGCGGCGGGTGTGTTGGTGTGTTGATACCGCTGGCCGGCGGCGTGCAGCGTGGTTCGTCGCGCGCGCTGCCTACAAGCCTCGGAGCAGTAGCGGTCGCCGCGATCGCAGTGACGGCAGAGGAAAAAGACGCGCCGGCAATCGGGCCGTGCGCAGATGACGAAGCGAAACGAGTCCAGGCGCCCCCGCGCTCAGGCGGTAGGGCTGGACACGCACGCGCTGATATGCGATCACGGGAGGCGCCGAGTCGCGCCCCCACTGGTGGATTCGGCCCGAGGGCCCGGGGTATGCGAGACTCCGGGCCCTCACCCTGTTACACGCCGTCGGCCTGCTTCGTCTACCTCACCTCGGGCAGCCCCGCCAAGTCGACCGGTTCAGATTCCAGCGGTTTCTGGAGTCCATCGACACGGAGGCGCTGGACATACTGCGCGACGACCTTCGCGACGTGGGCGGGATGACTATCGAGCACCAGAAACACCGGACTCTTGCGGCCGCGCATGAAGTGCGTCAGCAACTCGACGAACCGCAGGGCGTTGAGCCGCTCCGTGTAGGTCTCCCACCAGAAGTCGCCGCGCGCGGTGACCGACGAGATGGCGCTCACGCTCTGCCGCCGGCCGCTGGTGGGGACCTCCGGCGTCTGCCCCCGGAGGCCCCAGGTGCGGCCGAGGACTTGATCGGAGCGGACGCCGGCCTCATCGAGGAAGAAGAGTTTCGCGCCGACGCGCTTGGCGCGGGCGCGCAGGCGGGGGAACACGGTCGTCTTCCAGCGTTCAATCGCCGCCGGATCCCGTTCATACGCGCGCCGCAACGCTTTCTGCGGTGTGATGTCCAACTCGGCGAGCAGTCGGCCGACGGCGGTCACCCCCAGCCGCACGCCGAACTTCTGCGCGATCAACGCCGCCACAATATGGCGCGTCCACAAGCCAAAGTCGAACCCGTACTGGCGCGGGTCCTTGCCATTGATCCACTAGCGCACCTGCAACTTCTGGCGCGGCGTCAGCGCGGGTTTCCGTCCGGGATGTTTCCGGGCGACCAGCGCCCGGACGCCACCCCGGCGCGCGGCGGTCAGCCATTTGTAGATCGTGGTGCGGCACAGACCATAGCTGCTGCTGACTGCGCTCGGCGCTTCTCCTTCTTTGACCCGTCGTACGGCCAGTTGTCGGATTGTTTCCGATGTTTCATGCGACAGCGTTCGTCCGTCAATGCGCACGTCCCTTCATATCACGATTCCGCCGTAGATTGTAGCCTAAATAGCGGACCGGTTAGTAAATCGCTAGATCTCCCTTGCCAGGGCCCTACTCGTGTCCCCGTACTCGTGGCACATCCCAGTTTCGCCACTTCCTCATTTTCCTAATATCCATCGGGCCCATACTCCAAGCCACCTTATGGCTCTTCCTAGCGCCCACACTCCCAAGCTCAACACGACACTAGTCACCACGTTTCCTGCTATGGTGCTTGTAAATTCCATCGGTATAAAAGCGAGAGCGATTACGTTCAGCCGCAAGAGTAGATAGAGCAAGGCCCCGAGCATCGCGCAAGCGCCAAGCGCGATTACACTCCGGCCTCGGCGTCGCGTACGCTCACGCTCGTGATACTTCCGGATCATGTCCCTGTTCCGTCGCGCACCCACGACCAGATTCTCGACTAAAGCTCGTACATTGGAGGAAGCAATAAACATAGTCGTGAATACCCATACTCCGTCGCCATCCGCCTTCACCAGCATAACTGGGTGTTCACGGTCGTCCGCGTAGATGAGCGGTATCCACGCCGGACGCCACGACGTGAACACCCCCGAATAGATCTTTGTGGGATGTAACTCCTGTAGCGATCGTTTGCTAGTCGAGCCCTCGGGGAACCAATCCACGTTTAGATGTGAATATGAGCTTCGCAGCTGAAGCGGGAGATTTCGTACGAGCGGGTGTGTCCTGTGCGTCATACTTATATA
The DNA here is from genome assembly GCA_050746825.1 of Bryobacteraceae bacterium. Lineage (GTDB taxonomy): Bacteria > Acidobacteriota > Terriglobia > Bryobacterales > Bryobacteraceae > JBOGMR01. The sequence goes on from JBOGMR010000387.1 coordinate 2,115, forward strand.
GGCAGTCTCACTGTATGGGGCGTAGTAAAGAGGTTCGCGCAACCTTTGAACATGCACTTCCCCAGGAAGAAGACTGTCATATGCCTCCTGATTTGGCTGCCAGCGTCTAGGCTGGTCTTCTAAAATCACAATCCCCCCTTCCCGGACGAACGCTTTGAAGTGGTAGTCGTAAAACGCAACGATGGCCTGCAAACGATCAGAGTTGTACATAACCGCTCCATCGAGAACACACCAATTGAAAATGACAACGTCATACGAGTAAACATCAAAAAATCGTCTCTCCGCCATCTGCTGGATAAGAGAGACCAGTTCAAACTGACACGCCAAGCCACGAAGGCAGTCCTCCCAAAAGCAGCGCCTACGCATTGTAGGATCGAGATGGTCGACGATGATCGCGACTCTGACATTCTCGAGCGGCATTCCAGTTCGCGTTAGGCGCCCTCAAAAGGCCCACCGCGAAGGAAGCGCCGACCAAAAACTATGCACGCCATTCCGTCACCCGACGCGCCACATCGCCTTTGCAACGCATACTTTCAAACGGTTCCCGTTCTCTCCGCTGCCGCGACGCTCCCGTGCGTCGGCATTTGCCAGTCTCTCACGTTGTTCCTAGCCTGGTTTGGTCTCTCCCTCCTCGTACGGAGGGAGCGTCTGATCAAATGCGCCTACCTCCGGATACTGCTTGAGCCTGTCCGCGACGTCGCCAACGATGTCGTACAGCTGCCGCTTGCTTCCAAACGACTCCGCAACTATGGAGAGACACGGTAAATTCGAGGACGCTCGTATTAGCGCCCAGCTTCCGTCCTCCAATACCGCGCGCACCCCGTTGATCGTGACCAGCTCTTTAATGGATAACCCAGCGATACGCCGGCCGGCCTCGAAGTCCCGTCTGTACGCTTCCTCAGCTTTTCGAACGACATCGTACTTTCGGTCGTCCGCGCAAAACGGCGACATCGTTGGAGACTGAAACGTCGTCGGCAAATTACTCACCAGTTTAGAAAGGGTCTCATGTCTCGATGCAAGCATCCCGCATACCTGAACCGCAGCGACATGGGCATCGTCGTATCCTCGCCCAAGAGGCGGGTTAAAAACAAAATGACCGCTCTTCTCGATGCCAGCCAGTGCCCCGTTCTGATGTGTCGCGGCTTTGACATACGAGTGCCCAGTTTTCGAAAACACCACTCTCGCACCGTGCGATCGCAGGATCTCATCTGTAAAAAACAATCCTGTGGATTTCACGTCGACCACAAAAGTCGCACCGACACTTCCCCTAACCAAATCCCGGGCGAGCAGCAGGCCGACCTTGTCACTGAACACTTCGGCTCCATGCTCATCGACGATGCCAAGCCTATCACCATCTCCATCTATGCCGATCCCGATATCTGCTCCTGTCGCTCTGACTCTATCGCCAATGGCCCTCAAGAATATCATATCTTCTGGGTTCGGATTAAAATGCGGAAAGTCCCAATCAAGCTTCGTATAAGCCTCGACAACATCGCATCCGATTTCCTCCATCACTCTCGGCGTAAATATCCCGGCAGTGCCATTGCCTGTGGCAACCACGACCTTCAGACGTCTCCGCAGACGTCGGCTAGAGAAGTCACGTATATAGTGGTCGCCTACGTCGCGGGCCTCGCGATAAAGCCCTCGCCCTTCACGGAAGGCTCCCGACAGTACAGTCAACTTGTAGCGCTCAATCTGGTCTGGGCCAAACGTTCTCGACAGGTCGTACCCAAGTTTGATTCCCGTCCATCCATTCTCGTTGTGACTCGCCGTAATCATCGCACAGCCCTTGACGTTCAGAAGGTGTTGCGCAAAATATGCGACAGGAGTTAAGGCGAGTCCAATATCTGTCACGTCTGCCCCGCTCGCCAAAAGACCTATGACGAAGGCGTTCTTCACGTTCTGTGAGTATCGACGATAATCGAACCCCACGATCACATCTGCCACGCCGAACTCCTGCTGGAGTTGCGTTCCAAACGCACGACCTAAAGTCGTAAGACCCTGGTAGTTGAGATCGTTATCGATGCGCCACCGTGCATCATACTCCCGGAATCCGTTCAAGCCGATGACCGGCCGACGAAAATAGTCAGCTGACTTTAACGGCGCTTCTTGCAGGATCGACTCATCGAAATCCACGGTGTGTTCCTCCTAACTCCATCGCTTAAACCACAATTAGGCTCTTCGTGAAGTCGTGTGGGTGAAAACAGGGGG